>CAMPIQ010000047.1 GCA_946886475.1 uncultured Chitinophagales bacterium
TATGTAATGATCTACCTGGGAGGCAGGGATAGAGAGTAGGATTAGTTAAAAAGTTGAATAGTTGAATAGTTAACAAGTTGAGGGAGAAGCGGATAAACCTCTTATCAACTTGTTAACCATTTAACCTGAATATTGATCGCGGATACAAAAGATTTCCTTTTTTTAATAACCATAGCGAATCAACTACAGCTTGATCTCCTCATTATTACCATCATAGAAATGAAATTCCGTTAAATGGTAATTGGTATCGGTTCGGATGGAAATGGTTTGTCCAAACTTCCTTTTCCATTTGGCAGCCTTACTCCAAAGCCATCCCTTGGTAAGATAGGCATGAACTATTGGGTGTACGGCAAGTGTAAGATTTTTATGCTTATGGGTGATCAGGTAATTCAGGTTCTTTTCCATTTCATCTTCCAGTATCAAAGTAGAAGCGATCTTACCGGTACCATTGCAGGTAGGGCAAACCTCCTGGGTATTGATATTCATTTCAGGCTTCATGCGTTGACGCGTGATCTGCATCAGGCCGAATTTTGAAATGGGCAGAACGGCATGCTTTGCCCTGTCGGGTTGCATGAATCCTTCCATGGCCTCAATCAATTTCTTTTTGTTTTCAGGAAGCTTCATATCAATGAAGTCCACCACAATGATGCCCCCGATATCCCTTAATCTGAGCTGCCTGGCAATTTCATCAGCGGCTTCCAGGTTAGTTTCCAGTGCATTCTGTTCCTGGTTATTACTCACGCTTTTATAACCGCTGTTCACATCAATTACATGCAGCGCCTCTGTATGTTCTATTATCAGATATGCACCGCTATTCATGTTCACGGTTTTACCAAATGAACCCTTTACCTGTTTGGTTACTCCAAACTGATCGAATATATGCGTGCCGTTACTATGATAACTTACTATATCGGCTTTTTCCGGGGCAATCCGCTGAATATAATTTTTTGTATCAGAGTAAATGTTTTTGTCATTGATAACGATCTTGTTGAAATCTTCATTCAACAGATCTCTCAGTATGCTGGTTGTCTTTGTTTGTTCACTCAGGATCTTGGTGGGCGCTACGGCATTACGGAGATTTTGCTGGATTGATTTCCACATTTCAGCCAGTTCGGAAAGGTCTTCATGAAGTTCTGCTGTGTTTTTACCTTCAGCAGCGGTGCGAACGATCACGCCAAAATTCTTTTGCTTGATAGATTCAACTATTTTCTGGAGTCGTTTTCTTTCTTCTGAAGAATGAATTTTTCTTGATACAGCAATTACATCATTGAATGGCGTTAGTACCACAAATCTTCCCGGCAGGGAAATCTCGCAGCTCAGCCTGGGGCCTTTGGCAGCAATTGGTTCTTTTAATATCTGCACCAGAATATTGGGCTTGCCGCCTAATACTTCATTGATCTTACCTGTTTTTATAATTTCAGGTTCTACCTGGAAATGCGAAAAATCCAGGCCTCCGGGCGATTTATCGTTGATAGACTGCTGGGTGAATTTAAGCAAAGATTTAGCGTAGGGACTAAGATCTGTATAATGTAAAAAAGCATCTTTTTCATAACCTACATCTACGAATGCAGCGTTAAGACCAGGAATAAGTTTTTTTACTTTACCAAGATAAAGATCGCCAACCGCAAATTTTGCATCTGTTTTTTCACTGTGAAGTTCTACCAGTTTTTTGTCTTCCAATAAGGCAATGTCCACCCCATGGGCAGTACAATTAATAATTAATTCCTTATTCACATTACTACAGCTTTAAATGTATGCTTATGGTAAGGCTGATGCTCTGCTTGTACCGAAATGCTGCAGTAATTTCATAGCAAATTATAGCGGGGCAAATTGATGGGGAGAAATGCAATCGGTAGTTGCGCAATCAGCTAATCAAAATACCGGGAACCTTAGTTCCCGGCCAATATTTTTCGAACCTATTTATTTCTTTTTTTATGACGGTTCTTTCTCAATCTTTTCTTACGCTTATGCGTCGCAATTTTATGACGCTTTCTTTTTTTACCACAAGGCATACTTAATTAATGTTTTTATTTAATAATCAATTTTTTAGTTTGGCAATTCTCGCCTCAACTTCTTTTTTCATCGCCGGATTTTCGATCAGTGGTATAAGTTTACCATACCAGATAACCGCATCCGCTTTATTTCCCATTTGCTCAGAAATATCGGCCACTAATAAAATAGCTTCAAGGTTTTTAGGCTGTAATTCGGCAACTTTCTTAAAACGCTCAACTGCTTTTTGCATTTGCTGAGACATTAAACTGGCCTGCCCAAGTATCCAATGTGCATACACATTATTGGAATCCCTTTCAGTTACTTTCCTGATCATTTCAATTCCTTCCATTGGTGCGCCTACACCTCCAAACATAATTACCGCACCTAATCCAACCCTGGATGAATCATTATCAGGATTAATATTCAAAGAACGTTGAAACAGATCCTTAGCCTGTGAAGCTTCCCATTCTTTTACTTCCGGTTTTGCTTCAGCCACAAGGTTGTTCAACATCAAATGGGCTGCAAAAGTGAGGGATTTTTCTGAATTTTCCAACCGCGCTGCTTCGGCAGTATACCAGGCATAGGGTGCAAACCACTCATTTGGTTCAATTCGGCTCATACTGTCTTTCCAAAACCTGGCCAGTTGGTGATAAATGTGAATCTTTTGTTCCTTCACATCTCCCCTTGATATGGTATGTTCAAGAAAGTTCAGGCGGGTAGCCTGTTCAGGTGTTAAATGGGTTTTGGCATGGGCTACCATGCTGTCTATTGAAAATGAGGAAGCCGGAATCCCTGCAGCAACAGCGGATTTGTTGACCGGAGGTCCAAATAATTTTTTTGAAGTTGCCGCATACAGGCCTGCAACAAGCAGGATGGCTATTCCAACCGAAATCCACTGGGGTTTTTTCATATCGCTCCCGTTCTTGGGAGGGCAAAGTTACTGTACTGCAGTCAGTTTCTTTACTTCTGAAACAAACTCTTTGGCTGGCTTGAATGCCGGGATATTATGTTCGGGAATATGAACAGCAATATTTTTCTTAATGTTACGTCCGATTTTAGCAGCTCTCCTTTTAGTTATGAAACTGCCGAATCCCCTTATGTAAATGTTTTCACCTTTAGAAAGCGATTCTTTGATTTCTTTGAACATTTGTTCAAGTGTAACCAACACATCTACTTTGGGAATGCCTGTTCTTTCAGATATCTGGTTTACTAAATCTGCTTTTCTCATAGCATGGTTTTTTAAATGTTTAAAAGCAATATAGTACAAAATAGTATGATTGTCAATAGGATACAAAATATTTTTACTGGGGTTTGCCATGGTGTATGCCCTGAATTTAATTTAAACAGCTTCAGAAGATGGTAAATGGGCCTGATTCCAATACAGCAGGGCTTTTTGTTAGGGGCTTACTTGAATGGAACCTGAAACATAATGAGAGGGAAATGCCCTGGAAAGGCGTAAAAGACCCCTATAAAATTTGGTTAAGTGAGATCATTTTACAGCAAACCAGAGTTGACCAGGGACTTAAATATTATCAAAACTTTATAAACCGTTTCCCTGATGTTCATACCCTGGCGGAGGCCGGTGATTCAGAAGTGTTCAAATATTGGGAGGGTTTGGGCTATTATTCCAGATGCAGGAACCTTCTGGCATCAGCCCGGTATATTTCAAAACAACTGAGCGGAAGATTTCCGGATGATTATGAATCCATTCTTGAATTAAAGGGGGTAGGCAGCTACACAGCTGCCGCCATCGGTTCATTTGCTTTTAACCTTCCCTATGCTGTACTTGATGGTAATGTTTACAGGGTCCTGTCGCGGATATTTAATATTGAGCTCGCTGTTGATTCCGCCATTGGGAAAAAATATTTTTCAGCATTATCCCAACAGCTGCTTCCAATGGATCAGGCCGGTATCTATAACCAGGCCATTATGGATTTTGGAGCGGTTATTTGTAAACCAAGGCCAGATTGTTCACATTGCTTCTTTTCCGGGTCGTGCAAAGCTTTTCAATTGGGGAAGCAACTCATTTTGCCTCTTAAAGAAAAAAAGCTGAAAATCAGGAAGAGGTGGCTGAATTATTTCATTATAACCTGGCGGGATGAAATTTTAATCAGGCAGAGAAGTGGCCGGGATATCTGGAGCCAGTTATATGAATTTGTTCTGATTGAAACAGATGTCCTTTCAAACCAATCGGCACTTGAAAAAATGTTATCAGAACAATTTGGAGTTGAATTAACCGGCAGGATAAAATCACTCGGTACCCTGGAACAAAAACTAACTCATCAGTTCATTCATTTTACTTTCTTTGAAATTCACCTCCATAAAAAAAACAATGTTTCCGGATACAACTGGGTTAAAAAATCTGAACTGGGGAAATTCGCCTTTCCAAGATCCTTACAACAGTTCGCTTCAGGTGGTAAATGAGTTTCGCCGTGCTGCTGGCAAAAAATTTGATTAACTTATTTAAATTTATAAGACGAAGAGAAAGACGAATTGATTCACAGATTAAATCAGATTGTATGAGAGGAGTAAACAGGGTTATGCTGATTGGCAATTTGGGAAAAGATCCGGATGTACAGTTTCTTGAAGGAAATATTGCCGTCGCAAAATTTCCGCTTGCCACAACGGAAACATTTAAGGACAGGTCAGGTAAACTGATCTCTCAAACGGAATGGCACACAGTTGTTTTATGGAGGGGGCTTGCTGAACTGGCCCAAAAATATCTGCACAAAGGCAGCCTTGTGTATATAGAAGGCCGGTTAAGAACCCGTAGCTGGGAGGACAAGGAGGGTAACAGAAAGTTTGCCACTGAGGTGGTTGGCGACAATCTTATTATGCTGGATAAACGTACCGATGGTGGTGCGCATGGAAATCCGGATAGCCATCCGGACAGCAGCATGGAAGGATTTGCCGGTACTCCTGGAATAGGTCCCGATATGGAGTATTGAATAAAGAATTATTTTTACAGTTATAAAAGGCAGGCCTTTCGACCTGCCCTTTTAATTAGCTTATTCTTTCACCAAAAAATTTGAATGGACTCTTTCCCGGAAAATAATCTTTCTATCCTACTTGCCATAAATCCGCAAAGCACTGTTTTTTTAGTTGTCTTTTTATTCATTTTATTATTATTGGGTTTTATCACATCGGGTGCAGAAGTGGCCTTATTTTCTTTGCAGAACCGCGACCTTAACATGCTTAAAACCAAACAGCATGCAGCAGCAAGAAGGATCACCTCTTTACTTGAAGAAAGAAAAGCTGTTTATACATCCCTTCTAATTGCAGGCGGTTTATTCAATATCAGCATCATTATTCTTTCCAATTTTCTGTTATCTCCTCTTTTAAAATTGGGAACCGTTAATATTATTGTTCCAATAGACATCAACATGCTGGTTAAAATAATAATTATAGCTGTTGTCATTGTATTTGTAGTAAGAATGCTTCCCAAGGTTTGGGCTTCACAAAACACACTCCGTTTTGCATATAATGTTTCTTCTGTTGTTGAAGCGCTTCATCTTTTATTAAGAAGAATAAGTATCCGGATGGTGGCCATTGCCGACAGAATCAGTGAAACCAGTGGTGCCAATGAATCTGAGGCTACAAGTATGAAAGAACTGGACGATGCCATTGAAATAAACAATGTTCAAACCTCCATTGAAGAAAAGAACATTTTGAAGGGCATCATTAAATTCAGCACCATCTCTGTAAAACAGATCATGCGTTTCAGGCTTGATGTGAATGGGATTGATTATAATACACCTTTTGCTGAACTTGTACCAAAAGTTGAAGAACTACATTATTCAAGGCTGCCGGTTTTCCGAAACAGTCTTGATGAAATTGTAGGCATCCTGAATACAAAAGACCTTCTGCCTTTTTTGAACAATGATGATTTTGACTGGCATCCGCTTATCAGGTCAACGCTTTTTGTGCCCGAATCAAAACTGATTAAAGATCTTCTAAGGGAATTCCAGGCCAAACGTATTCATTTTGCTATCGTTGTAGATGAATTTGGAGGAACCAGCGGCATTGTTACCATGGAAGATATCCTGGAAGAAATTATAGGAGACATCAAGGATGAATTTGATGAAGAAGAAACATCGGTACGAAAAGTGGATGACAATACCTGGATAGCAGATGCAAAAATTATGTTGTATGATCTTTGCCGTACAATGCGTCTTCCTATTGATACGTTTGATGCAGTAAAAGGGGAGAGCGATTCACTGGGCGGACTGGTACTTGAAATTGCAGGAGAATTTCCTTCAGTAAACGAAACCATTTCAAGCGGGGATTTCGATTTCACTATTCTGGAAATTGAAAGGAACAGGATCAGATCCGTCAGGATATTCATTAACCTGGATCAGGAGGAAGACTAATTATAAAACCTACAACTGGCTATGAAAATAAGAAAACCTGCTTACTGGTTAATTATGCCGAAATGTACAATTATTACACATGCTTCACTGATCATTATTTGTTGCCTGTTGTTTTCCTGTAACACCGATTATGTTCAAAAACCCAGGGGTTATTTCAAAATTGAACTTCCGGAAAAAAAATATCAGGTGTTTGATCAGCCTGCCTATCCCTATAGTTTTGAATATCCTGTATATGGAACAGTGGTAAAAGACTCTCTTTTCTTTGACCAGAAAACAGAAAATGATTATTGGATCAATATCGAATTTCCCCGGTTCAATGGCCGCATTCATCTGAGTTATAAGGATATCGGGTTCAATAAATTTGATTCCCTGGTAAATGATGCATTTACCATGTCCTATAAACAACATACCTATAAGGCATCAGCCATTCAGCCCGAACCTTTTACCACTCCTGCCGGCTATGGTGGTGTTTACTTTACGCTCAAAGGGAATGCCGCTACCGGTAACCAGTTTTTTATAACGGATTCAAACAAACATTTCCTGAGAGGGGCTTTGTATTTTAATGCAACTCCCAATGCCGACTCCTTACAGCCTGTAAACGACTTTCTTAAAAAAGATGTTGTACACCTCATAAACACCCTAAAATGGAAATAACCCGGGAAGTGGGCATCATTTGATTCCTTCACCTTATCATATTCAGGTTCCGGGTGAGTTTTAAAAAGGATAAGGCACAATTAATTTTACCGCCAATGCTCGGGATCTGCATTTACCTTTGCAAAAATTTCACCTGTGATTGCTATTGACAATGTTTTGATAAGTGATGATGTTATTGAAGCGCAATTTGTTTGCGACCTGCACAAATGCAAAGGCGGATGTTGTGAAGACGGGGACGCCGGTGCCCCTTTGGAAAAAGAAGAAAAACAAATAATCGATAAACATTATGATGATATCAGGCCTTATATGAGCAAAGAAGGTTTGAAAGAAATTGAAAGACAGGGTAAATATGTTTATGACCGTGAGTTTGGATGGGTTACGCCTACTATAGATGGAAAGATCTGCGCCTATGGGGTGAGGGATAAGCAGGGCATTATTAAATGCGCCATAGAAGCCGCATATTATGATGGTAAACTTGGGTGGAAAAAACCTGTCAGCTGTCATTTGTATCCAATCAGGATATCAAAAAGTAAAACATATACCAATGTGAACTATGAACCCCGGGATGTATTATGTAAACCAGGTTGTGCCCTGGGTAAAAAATTAAAAATGCCGGTTTATGTTTTTCTTAAAGAAGCTATCGTCCGTAAATTTGGAGATGATTTTTATAATGCACTTCACCAGGTTGCTGTAGAGCATTTTGATGATGAAGGACTAAAGAAAAAATAATGTCTGAAAACGCTTCTTCTTTCATAGCAAAAAGTACTATCAAGGCTGCAGACAGGGATCACCGCAGAAAGATCAATTTTAATATTTCAAGATACAACGCTGTTGTTCCTGTGGGCAAGCAGCAATTTACCGATGTAATGCTTGCAAGGGAACAGGCCAAGAATGTAAAATGGCAGGCAATTGAATCGCTCGATAAGCAACTTGAAAATTTTGAAACATGTATTAAAAACAGGGGCGCTAAAGTTATATGGGCCGAAACCGGCGAAGAGGCCCTAAATGAAATACTGAAGATCTGCGAGGCAAAAAAGTGCACTTCAATTGTGAAGAGCAAAAGCATGGTAACTGAAGAAATACACCTCAATAAATTTTTAGAGAAAAATAATATAGAGATCGTAGAGACAGATCTTGGAGAATACATTCAACAGCTTGACGATGAACCGCCCTATCATATAGTTACACCGGCCATGCACAAGAGCAAGGAGGATGTGGCCAGATTATTTGCCAATAAATTAGGCACTCCTCCTAACCTGACGCCTTCGGAACTTACGCTGGTTGCAAGAGAGAAGCTACGTAAAAAATATACCGGAGCCGAAATAGGGATCACGGGCGCTAATTTTCTAATCTCTGATATTGGTGGTATTGCCATTACCGAAAATGAAGGTAACGGTCGGCTAAGCTGCAGCTGGCCAAAGACACATATTGTGATTGCCGGTATTGAAAAAATGATCCCTTCATTAACCGACCTGGCATTATTCTGGCCCCTGCTTTCTTCTTATGGTACTGGTCAAAAACTTACAGTTTACAATTCAATAATAACTGGTCCAAGGCAGGCAAATGAAACGGATGGTCCGGAGGAAATGTATGTAATCTTACTTGACAATGGCAGAACAAATCTGATTGCTGATGTGAAAACAAGAGAAGCCCTGTATTGCATAAGATGTGGGGCATGTTTAAATGCCTGTCCTGTTTATAAAAATATTGGCGGACATGCTTATGAAACTACTTATAGCGGTCCAATTGGTTCCGTTATCACTCCACATCTGAAGAACATGCACTCATGGAACCATCTAAGCTATGCTTCTTCTCTTTGTGGTAATTGTACCGAGGTTTGCCCGGTAAGGATCAATCTCCATGAACTATTACTGGAAAACAGGAATCAGACCGTAGAAAAGGGCCATGCTGATTTTTCAGAAAAAATGGCCTGGAAATTCTGGAAAAGGGCCATGCTAAACCGGCGTTTAATGAACATGGGATCAGCTCCTGTAAAAAATTGGGTGGTCAATACTTTTGTTAAAGACTGGAAAAAGAACAGGAGTGAAATTGCCTTCTCCAAAAAATCATTCAACCAATTGTGGAAAGAAAGAAATAAAAACTCATGACTCGTGAGGTTCTGGTTTTTAGTCACAGTACAAGCAACCGTCTTCAATATATTATTGATCTTCTTTCCAGGTACTTTGGACTTCCTTTCAAGTTGATCTTTGATGAAGAGCGGTATCTGGATACTCCTTCCCTGATAAAGATCAATTATAGCTATCACCGGCTGCAGCCCGGCGAAATATTTATTCATTCCCATGTTCTTTTGTTTGAAACAACAGTAAGACCAGTGAAAATTGATTGTTTTGAACATAATAACTATAAAGCTTTTTTTAAAACGGAGGGCGAAGCTGGGTTTGACATTTTTGCTGCAACATTTTACCTGATTTCCAGATACGAAGAATATCTGCCTTATGAAAAGGACGCTTATGGCAGGTATGGGCATGTTAATTCACTTGCATATAAAGAAAACTTTCTTCACCTGCCTTTAGTGAATATCTGGTTTGAGGATTTCAGGAATTTATTGAAGGAGAAAGATCCTCAGTTTGAAGATCCGGCCAGGGCGTTTTCCTTTCAGCCAACTTATGATATAGACATGGCCTGGGTTTACCGGAATAAGGGTTTGAAAAGAAATGCAGGTTCAATTTTATTATTGTTGTTGAAATTGAAATTCAGTGAGGCCTTATGCCGGTATCGTGTCATTAAAAAGAAAATGGATGACCCTTACGATGCTTATGCATGGATGGATCAATTGCACAGTGTAACCGGAATTAAGCCGGTTTACTTTTTTTTGATGGCAATGGAACAGGGGCCGTATGATAAAAATATTGATGTTCATAACCACGAACTCGTACAGCTTATTAAATATATCACAGCTAAATATGCTACAGGCCTTCATCCATCATGGCAAAGTGGCGATCAGCCTGTACTAATCGCAAAAGAGAAAAATGAACTGGAGAAAATATGTGGTCAGAAAATTTTGAATTCAAGGCAACATTATATACGGTTCCACCTTCCTTTTACTTACCGTCACCTCACGGATATTGGGATCGTTCATGAATATTCAATGGGATATGGAAGCATCAACGGTTTCAGGGCCTCTTTCACAGATGCGTACTTCTGGTTTGACATCAAAGAGGATAAACAATCGGCCTTACTCATTCATCCTTTCTGCTTTATGGATGCCAATTCATTTTATGAACAAAACATGGCACCCGAAAAAGCATTTGAAGAACTCATGCATTATTACATGGCGGTTAAATCTGTAAATGGCCGACTGATCACCATTTGGCACAATAGTTTTTTAGGCAGTTCCGGTGAATTTAAAGGATGGAAAGAAGTATATGAAAAGTTCGTAAAAACAATTACTGTTCCCGGTTGATCTTCAGCGTTTGCCTGTTCACAAGATAAACACCGTATAAGGTTATCAATACACCTGCGATAATAAAACCTGTTAGTATCTCACCAAATATTAGTGCTCCGAATATTACGGCAACAATAGGGTTGATATATGCATATAGCGAAGCCTGTTCCGTTGGCAGATTTTGCAGTGCATATAAATATGCTATAAACGATATAACGGATCCGAAAATTACAAGATAGCTAATGGCCACCCAGGATTGCCAGGGAATGGCATCGAAGGCAACCGCGTTGTTTGTTAAAAATGATCCGGATATCAGTACAATTCCGGAAATAACCATTTGCAAACCCAGACTGAAGTAAGGATTGAAATTAGCAGCCTGTTGTTTTGTGTACAGGGTTCCAAACGCCCAGGACCAGGTAGAAGCAAGAGAAAGAAAAATACCGAAACGGAATTCGGGATTAAGGAAATCGTGCAGGTGTTGATAAAATATCACACAAATACCTGTAAAACCCATAAGCAAACCAATGACTGTTTTGGGTTTTAATCTGGTTCTGGTGCCAAACAATCCTATGATCACGAGCCACAAGGGGAAAATGGCACCGATTATAGATCCAAGTCCTGCTGAAATATATTGCACACCCCAGGTTGATAAAGCATTACTCAACATGAAATTCAAAAAGCTAAGGATCAGTATCGGTCCCCATTCCTTTCCTTTTGGTAATTCCGCTTTCTTAAAAAAGAAAAAAACAACATAACATAGACCGCCAAAGAACTGCCTGATACCTGCCAGTTCAACAGCGGGCATATACTGCACACCTTCACGTGAAGCAATCCATGTGGTGCCCCAGAAAAAACAAACCATGGCGAGTGCAAAATACGCTTTAGCTTTTGTCCCCTTTTTGTGTATGGTCAGAGGATTCAGATAACCGATGTAACGTATGGCCACATTCAGATTATTCTGTGCGTCGGAGCGTATGGACCTGGGAGGTGTGGGATCGGGGTGCATGGGGGATAGAAGTCAGGAGTCAGGAGTTTAAAGTTTAAAGTTCAAAGTTCAAAAGCATGCGCTGACGAAGGAAGCGTATAAAGTAACAGGATTCAGAATTTCAGTAACAATCACGTTTATATAAATTTTTCACGTTCGTCAATGCCTGAAATGTCTTACGCCTGTGATCACCATGGCCAAATTGTGGGCCAGGCAATAATCAATGCTGTCTTTGTCTCTTATAGATCCACCGGGCTGGATGAATGCTGCAATGCCTGCTTCATGTCCCATTTGTACGCAATCATTAAATGGAAAGAAGGCATCGCTTGCCATTACCGCACCTTCCAGGTCAAAATTAAATTGCCTTGCTTTTTCTATGGCCTGCCTGAGTGCATCAATCCGGCTTGTTTGTCCGCAGCCTTTTCCAATAAGCTGTTTATTCTTTACCAGCGAAATTGCATTTGATTTCAGATGCTTGCAAATTATATTAGCGAATAAAAGGTCTTCCTTTTCTTTTTCATTTGTAGGTCTGGCGCCTGCTTCTTCCCATTTTTCGAAATTAATAACATCTTTTCCCTGTTGCAGTGTGCCGTTCACGGCATTTTTATAAACCACCGTTGTTGTATTTGTATTTTTTAATTGTAACAGGATCCTGTTCTTCTTTCCTTTTAGTATTTGCAGCGCATCATGATCAAATGAGGGTGCGATCAAAACTTCAAAGAAAATTTCATTGATGGCATCGGCGGTGGTTCTGTTAATGGGTGCATTACAAACAAGCACACCTCCGAATGCACTTTCCGGATCACCCTGCAAAGCATGCTTCCAGGCTTCTTCAGTTTGTTCCCGCATAGCTATACCACATACATTGGTATGTTTGATAATAGCAAAAGTGGTGGACTTAAATTCCTTTATAAGCTCGATAGCTGCGTCAATATCTACCAGGTTGTTATAAGAGATTTCTTTCCCGTGAAGCTGTTCAAAACAATCCTGCAGGTTACCATAAAA
Source organism: uncultured Chitinophagales bacterium (assembly GCA_946886475.1). Next base: position 12,413 of record CAMPIQ010000047.1, read on the forward strand.
AACAGCATGCTGGTGCGGATTCTCACCATAACGGAGTATGGTTTCTTTTCCTGCGCCCAGTACATGTAAAGGTTTATGAGGATGGAAATAATTGTTGATGGCCAGGTCATAGTCTGTAACAATACGGAATGCCTTTGCTGCCAGTTCCCTTCGCTGTTCAAGCGTGATCTCCCCATTTTGTTTTTGAAGGATATCCACCAGTACACTGTAATCGTCTTTTGAAGCCACCACGGCAACATCAGCATAATTTTTGGCCGCTGCGCGAATCATGGAGGGCCCTCCGATATCAATCTTTTCGATCACCATTTTTTCCGCTTCTGCTTCATTGCCTTCAAAATCTTTTGACCTTACTTTTTCAAGCGTTTCTTCAAAAGGATAGAGGTCAACCACCACCAGATCAATTACAGGTATTTTGAACTCTTTCATTTCCATGAGATCCTGTTCATTATTTCTTCTTCCCAATATGCCTCCGAAAACGGAAGGATGCAGGGTTTTTACTCTTCCTCCCAATATCGATGGATAAGAGGTAAGGTCTTCAACGGGCACAACTTCAATGGCGAGGTTCTCGATGAAATTCTGTGTTCCTCCGGTTGAGTATATGGTTACTCCCTGGTTGTGCAGTTCTTTAACCAGGAGCTCCAGACCTTCCTTATAAAAAACTGAAATAAGTGCAGATGTGATCTTCTTGCTCATAAATTAAATTGATGATCTGCCTGCCGGTTCATGTAAGGCCGGAAACAGATATTATATAAAAATATGTAAGAGGTTAATTGCTCGGGAGCTTCCTTTACTTTGGTGGGCAAAGGTAGGAACTAGAAAGGCATTACAAAAGCTCCATTTTGTGCAACATCAAAACAAGCAATATCAAGGGAATCGCAATCTCTTTTCCAAAGCCTGGCCCTCCATGCCGGAACTGAACTGTCAATCACCAGCCGGCGGATGGTAAAAGCTTTACAAAGGTCTTTTATATACAACCTGGGGTTTTTTGAAAGTATAACGAGGTCTATTTCCTGTTTTTTATCATTTAATTTAAATAGAAATGAAGTATCTATCCTGATGATCTTCTTACCTGCATATTCAAAACCTGTTGGCAGGTGGATATGTTTCACATTTACGGATCTTGAATGGATACGTGAGGGCAATACATGAAAATTCAATAGAAAATCATTAGAGAGAAGACCGGAATCGGCAAAGAACCTGGTTTCTCTTCCGTAATTAAAATCGATTGCTGTGTATTTGGGTACATTATAAATAACCAGTTTGTTTTGTCTGGATGCTGCTATAAAAGAATCAGCTCTTATGGCCAGAAAGAAAATCAGGAAGGCCATGGAAAAAAATAACATTTTTCCTTTTTTGGTTAAAAACCAGGTGCTGATAAATATTATGATACCCGTAAGCAGAATTGCCTGCAGTACATTTATCGACAGGTTTCTCCAGACGGCAAACGGAATGAGTTCGAATTTTTCAATAAATCCATTCATCATAAAAATAAGCCAGTGAAGGCCGGCGCCAAGCATATGCGCCAGTGGTTCAATGAAAAATATGGCGCATAGTATAATTTCCCCGATAAGTATCACACTTGAAAGCGGAACAGCTACAAGGTTGCTGAATAAGAAAAGGGTTGGGAACTGGTGAAAATGGAAAATACTTATTGGTAAGGTCAATAGCTGCGCCGATATGGTTACGGCATTCATCTTCCAGATCATATCTGCAGCTTTATTTGGAATATAAAACCAATTATAAACAGGTTTGTAAAACAGCATGATGCTCAACACAGCTGCATATGATAACTGAAAACCAACATCCCACAGCCAGTAAGGATTGTAGCATAATAGAATAAAGGCCGAAAGCGCCAGCGTATTGTAAACGGACCCTTTTCTGGATATCACTTCTCCGAAAGCAATACAGGAAAACATGAGCGCCGACCTCAGTACGGAAGGTTGGGCTCCGGCTATGATGCTGAATATCCATAAGGATGCTACGATAAGTAATAACCTTGGCAGTTTTAATTTTTTCATGCGCTTTGTAAGCAATAGCAGGATGGAATAGATCAGGCCCAGGTGCAAACCGGAAATAGCAATAACATGTACCACACCGGTGTTGGAATAAGATTGAACCAGATCTTTATCAAGGTTGTCCTTATATCCTATCAGTAAGGCCTGCGCCAGACCTTGTTCTCTTTCACCAGGAATATATTTTTTAATGAGGCTGATCACCCAAAAACGGCATTTGAATATGAATGATCTGAATGGATTTATTTCTTTGCCTGGTAAAATGGTGAATTCATCTTTTTTTAAATAAACCTGGTGACTGATACCCTGGAAGAAACAATACCTTTTATAGTCAAAGCTTTCAGGGTTTCCTGAATTCTTTATTGGCTGAAGATCTTTTTTGAAAACGATCTTCGATCCGTATTCAATGGCTGGCGGTAAGCTGTCCTTACTTAAATAGATAATGATCCGCCCACTGGTTGGGCGGAAAACGGAATCATACACCACATTTACATCTGCAACTGATTTGAAAGAATTGGGTTTTTCAACCAGCGGTTCCTGCAGGGTGGCAACCACATAATTGCCTGGTTGAGGATTGTTTAATACATGATGCTGGTGATTATTTATATTGTGGATCCAGCAAATAAGTGCCCCGCCTGTTATCATCACCAGGTTTACCAGCAGGCCGAATACATAATTGAACTGGTATTTGCTGTTCAGCGGAAGAAGGAAATAAATAAGAAAAGCGGCTAATGAGGAAGTGAGCAGTACCAATAAAAAAATAAAAGAAAGATCTGCCTGCCATTGTAAAAGAATTCCAGTGATCAATCCGGCCAGCACTCTTACCATGGGCATTTTGCTCCACCAGTAAATTCCCGGTCTTTTCATAACAGGAAATTAGTTTGCTACCATCCACTATGTAAAGTGCATTCAACATAAAAAAGAGGGAAAAACATCTTTGATTTCAGGTTTTTATACGGTAAAAACTAAAATATAGAAACACAGTTGCGCCTGCAATTGCAGTAACAATAAAGGGCAGGCTGCTATTGAACCCCGTCCATAGCAAGCCGGCCAGGATACTGGCCACCAGCGTGCAGATACTTTCACAGGAAGTATAAAAACCTATAGCAGTTGCTGTATTGGAGTGGCCTGCCATATTGGTGATCCATGCCTTTGTAATACCTTCTGTGGCAGCAGCATAAATACCATAAAGGATAAATGCGGAAAATATCAATACATTATTACCCGAAACTCCCATTACCAGGTAAACGATCACAAAAATAAAAAGGCCTGCAAGGAAAACTTTCCTGATCCCTATTTTGTCGGCCAGCATGCCAAGCGGGTAGGAAGCCATCGCGAAAATGATATTATAAACTATGTAGGCGCCAATGGCCATTTCATCGCTGCCGGTAACTTCTTTTGTTTTCAGGATAAGAAAAATATCCGCGCTGTTGAATAAAGCAAGGAACAGCAAGCCCGTAACCAGCTTTTTGTAATCGGTTGAGGCTATGTTCCAGTATTTAAAAAAGGACAGGAAGTTTCCTTTTCCAAGGGTTGATACGGGTTGTTTTTTTTCTTTCAACAAAAAAATAAGGAGTACGGAAATAATTCCGGGAATGAATGCAATGAAAAAGATCTCTCTGTAATATCCGGGGTAGATCATTAAAAAGATCAAAGCAAGGGTGGGGCCTATTGCCGCACCCAGCGTATCCATGCTTCTGTGAAATCCAAATACTCTGGCCTTGGTTTGGGGTGTTGCATGTTGAGATAAAAGAGCATCCCTGGCACCTGTTCTCAATCCCTTTCCCAGTCGGTCCTGGATCCTTACAAAAAAAATCCATACAGGCCAGGTAAATAAGGCCATCATGGGTTTGGAAGCAGCGCTGAAAAAATACCCCCATTTTATATATGGGATGCGCAAGCCTTCTTCATCGCTGCGCTTTGCGAAATAGCCCTTGCTTAATCCGGCAGTGAAATTTACCATACCCTCCAGTATCCCTATCAGCAAAACCGAAAACCCTATTTCTTTCAGGTATACAGGTATCACCGGATAAAGCATCTCGCTTGCTACATCTGCAAACAAACTTACCAGGGATAAAATGAGAATGGTGCGGTTGATGATTTTCATCAAAGTAAAACTAGTTGATAAGTTTACAGATTTAATGGATGGTTGGGCCATTTCATACAAACCCTGGCCTCTGCCATTTGCCAATAGCTTCCTAAATCCTTGATTCACTGAAAAAAATATATACTCCGGGATCTTATTTACTTTGACATTTCAATTTATTTCCACCAATTTTGCAGACAACCTTCAAAAAACATAAATCCAATACAGAAGCATGGGACTATTTAACTGGTTTACACAGGAGATAGCGATAGATTTAGGAACTGCCAATACCCTGATAATCCACAATGACGAAGTCGTAGTGAATGAACCCTCTATCGTTGCCTTGAACCGCAACAACCCAAAAGAAGTCCTGGCCGTAGGCAAGCGCGCCCTGATGATGCATGAAAAAACCCACGAAAGCATTAAAACAGTCAGACCTCTTAAAGATGGTGTGATCGCCGATTTTAATGCTGCTGAGCTGATGCTCCGTGAAATGATCAAAATGGTTTATCCCAAAAAACCTTTATTTCCTCCAAGCTGGCGTATGATGATCTGCATTCCCTCCTCAATTACGGAAGTGGAAAAGCGGGCTGTACGGGATAGCGCTGAGCAGGCGGGGGCCAAGGAAGTTTACCTCATACACGAACCCATGGCAGCAGCGCTGGGTATTGGTATTGATGTGGAAGAACCCGTTGGAAATATGATCATTGATATTGGTGGTGGAACCACTGGTATTACCGTGATTGCCCTGGCAGGAATTGTTTGTGATCAATCGATCCGTATAGCCGGTGACGAATTCACAGCCGATATCATGGAAGCCCTCCGTCGTTATCATTCCCTGTTGATAGGTGAAAGAACTGCAGAACAGATCAAGATCCAGATCGGAGCTGCCATGAAGGATATTGATAATCCTCCCGACGATCTTCCTGTAAATGGTAGAGATCTTGTAACGGGTATTCCCAAACAGATCATGGTAAGTTACCAGGAAATTGCGGAAGCACTGGATAAGAGCATTTTTAAAATGGAAGAAGCCATATTAAAAGCGTTGGAACAAACACCTCCCGAACTGGCTGCCGATATTTACCGTCGCGGTTTGTACCTCACAGGTGGTGGAGCTTTGTTAAAAGGCCTTGACAAAAGGTTAAGCCAAAAAATAAAATTGCCTGTTCATGTTGCTGACGATCCGCTGAAGAGCGTGGTTCGTGGCACAGGATTGGCTTTAAAAAATTATGACCGTTATCCTTTTGTGATGCGATAAAAAGCTTCGAGCTGTGAGCTGCGGGTTTCGGGAACAAGGACTCGGCCACTCGCAGCTCGCAACTTATAGCCCATAGCTGTTCATGCGTAACATCTTCCTTTTCATCAGGCGTTATTTTACCTTCCTGGCATTTGTAGTGCTGCAGGTGTTTGCGCTTTGGATGTTTTTTAAGTTTAACAAACTTCACCAGGCTGCTTTTCTTGGTGTGGCAAGTGAAATTACCGGCAGGGTAAATACCCAGGTGGATAAGCTGGATGATTATTTTAACCAGGGTGAGGAAAATAAGCGGGTTCACCGGATGAATGATTCCTTACTCAACCTGCTGCCATCCAATTTCTTTTTCCCCGATACATCTGAATCGCTGGTTATTGATTCCATACGCATTGATACTACAGTTGGCATAAGGCGTTATGTATGGAGAGATGCCAAAGTGGTTTATAATGATCTGAATTCCCAGAAAAATTACCTCCAGATTGACCGGGGATCCAGATATGGCATCAGGGATAATATGTCGGTTTTAAGTTCTGATGGCGGTGTTGTTGGCCAGGTAGTGAACGTAAGTCCTAACTTCAGCGCGGTAATGACCCTGTTGCATGTTCAGAGTTCGGTAAGTGCTGCCCTTAAAAGAACAGGAGATGCAGGGCGCATCAGGTGGGATGGACATGATAAGAGATTTGTGACCATGGAAGGCATTGGTAAAAGTGTGGAAGTAAAAATTGGAGATACCATTCTAACCAGTAAATATTCCTATAATTTCCCGCCCGATAAAATGATCGGTACCATAGCGGAAGTAAAAAGTGATCCCGCTACCGGTTTTTACCTGTTAAAGGTCAAAACAGCGGTGAACTTTGGAAACATCCAGCAGGTATTTGTGGTGGAGAACCTGCAGCGCAGTGAGCAGGTGCAGTTGCTCAGGGATACAGAAAGAAAAGTAGATCAACAAAAAACAGCAACTAATTGAGCGACCTGGTAAAAAATATATTCCGGCTTCTTGTGTTTATTCTTGTTCAGGTTTATATACTTGATAAAATTCACCTTCACAGGTTTGTGATTCCGGTACTTTATTACATTTTTATTCTCTGGCTTCCCTTCAGCCTTACCAGGATATCACTTCTTTTCATTGGTTTTGTTACGGGTCTGATGCTGGATTATTTCACAAATACTCCGGGTTTACATGCGGCTGCCTGTATATTAATCGCATATGCGAGGCCCTTTGTAATCAACCTGCTTATTCCTAAGGATACGGCCGAATTCAATTACCGTGAACCTTCGCCCAGGGCCATGGGATGGGCGCCTTATACGGTATATGCTTTGGTGCTCACCGTTCTGCACCATTCCTATATGTACCTGCTTGAATGGCTTGATCTGGGCAATATGATCGCTTTTCTGATTAAAGTTGGTGCCACTACCGGTATCAGCATGCTATTGATATTTACAGTAGAATTATTGTTTCCCCGAAAAGTAAAATTCAGGACGAACACAGCGTGAGGATGTCGGCAAAGGGATGGTGGCTGGAAATGAATGAATAAGCGCATGCTGATATTTCAGGAAGATAATTTTCCCGCGTGGCTGAGAAATTCAATTTTTGGAAAAAATAACCAAATCTTTATTGATCTTCCTTGAAATCATCAATGCTTTGAATCAAATTTGTATAGCATTTGCTATAAGTATTCAATCTCCTCAGAATAATTTTAACCTGTGTTCAACCAATCTAGAAGTTACATCATAAGGATCCTTTTCGTAATTGCCTTTCTGGTAATGATCGTGCAGTTATTCAACCTGCAGGTGATGTCGAGTGAGTACAGCATCCTCGCTGAACAAAATGCCCTGATCCGGAAAACAATTTACCCCGCAAGGGGAGAGGTGTTTGACAGGAACGGAAATACCATAGTAAAAAATACCCTCATGTTCGATCTGATGGTCACCCCATCGGAAGTAAAGGGACTTGATACCGCTTATCTCTGCAAACTGCTTGAGATTAATACCGAGGAGTTTAACCAGAAAATGCTCAATGCCATCATTAAAGGTGGCCGTACAAGAGCATCTGCATTTGAAGACCTGCTCACGCCCGATAAATATGCAAGGCTGGAAGAAAATATGTGGAGGTTTGGAAACGGCTTTTTTTTACAGGAAAGGCCGGTAAGAGATTATCCATATAATGCCGGAGCACATTTTATGGGGTACATAGGTGAGGTGGACAAGAACATTATTGAACGCTCGGATTTTTTTTACCAGCCAGGTGATTACATTGGCAGAACAGGTCTTGAATCGTATTATGAAAGTATCCTGATGGGAAAACGCGGGGTTCAGTATCTTATTAAGGATAATAAGAACCGTGTACAGGGATCGTATGCAAACGGTGAAATGGATGAACCGGCAACTGCAGGCAGGGCCCTGAATACCTATGTTGATATAGAATTGCAACAGCTGGCTGAAAAATTAATGAATGAAAAAGTGGGAGCTGTTGTGGCCATTGAACCTAAAACAGGTGGCATACTCACCATGGTATCAGGACCTAATTTCAATCCGGAAGCATTAACGGGTCCGAATTTCAGAAAAACCTATGCAAAATTTGTACTTGACGTATCGCGGCCCTTATTGAACCGGGCCATCAAAGGACAGTATCCTCCGGGCTCAACTTTCAAACCATTACAGGGCCTCGTTACCCTCAATGAAGGATTGATCACACCTTCATTTGGTTATCCATGCACTGGAAGGTATTATGCCTGTGGCCATGGTAAGCCTGCATGTACACATAATAATGCAGGCCATGCTGCCAACCTGAGGCTGGCCATAGCCAATTCCTGTAACTCCTATTTTACGCACCTGTACAGGATGACAGCAGATAATCCCAAATACGGAAATGTAAAAGACGGTTATCAGGTTTGGAAGGAATATATGAATGCCTTTGGTTTGGGCATTCGCCTTGGTGTGGACCTGCCAAGTGAAGACAAGGGTAATATTCCTGATTCATCAGATTACAACAGGGAATACAGGAATGTATGGAATTCCTGTACAAATCTTACACTTGGTATAGGACAGGATAAAATGACCTCAACTCCTTTGCAATTGGCCAATGCCATGTGCATTATTGCTAATAAAGGATATTATTTTACGCCGCATTTTGTAAAATCCGTTGAACAGGAATCTGAAGAAGATACATTATTACAGCCTTTCAGGATAAAGCATGAGCCATTGACACATATCTCAGATTCAGCCTTCAATGCGGTTATATGGGGAATGCAGGATGTGGTTGACAGGGGAACAGCTTATTCGGCCAGGGTTCCGGGTATCAATATCTGCGCTAAGACCGGTACTGCCCAGAACTTTCGCATCATAAGGGGAAAAAGAATTGAACTGAATGAGAATTCCATGTTCGTTGCCTTTGCGCCAAGGGAAAATCCACAGATCGCCATTTGCGTTGTGATAGAAAATGCAGGTTATGGCTCTACTTCGGCAGCACCTATCGCATCTTTACTGATTGAGAAATACCTGAATGATACACTTAGAACTGAAAGTGTTAAAAAGGCCGATGAACTTTCTAAAAAGAATCTCATGCCGGCCATACTGGCGGTTGAACAATATATTTACGATTCAACAAGGGCGGAAGAGTGGGCAAAAAAATATGGTGACAGCACTATGTTAAGAAGATATTTAAGAAAAGGTGCCACTGCACCTAAAAAAGATACCGTACCTCCGGCACGTACTGTTTATAAACAGGAGGATATGATATTACCAGGAAGGGAAATTGTTTTGAAACAGAAAAGGAGCCGTACATAATGAACAGGCAACAACCCGGCATTTCAAAAGGCCTCGACTGGAGCCTGATATGGTTATACCTTTTACTGGTTGCCATAGGTATCATGGCTATTTATGGTGCCACCTGGCGTGAGGGTGAAAATATTTCCAGTTTCCTTTCCTTCAAAACTGATTACAGCAAACAGTTTTACTTTTTCCTGATAGCAGGTGTGCTGGCTATTTTTATTTTGTTGACAGATAGTAAATTTTTTCCCGCTACTGCTAATCTCTGGTATGCCATCGGTATTTTCTTATTGATCCTTGTTTTTCCATTTGGAGCCGAAGTAAAAGGCACCAAATCCATTATCAGGCTTGGAGGCTTCCAGTTTCAGCCCGCAGAATTCTGTAAGGTTTGTGTCTGCCTTGCATTAGCAAAATATCTATCCCTGCCCGACCAGGATTTTTCAAAAACAAGATCACAGTTAATTGCCACTGCCATAGCATTGTTGCCTGCAATAATGAGCATCATGCAAAGTGAAACCGGCCTGGCGCTGGTTTATTTTTCATTTTTTATAGTTATGTACCGTGAAGGTTTGCCGGCTACCATTCTTATTGTTGGTTTTTCCATTGCGGTTCTTGTGGTAGCCACCCTACTTGTAGATAAATATATACTTGCAATAATTATTCTTGGCATCACGCTATTCGTTGCTTATTTGTATTCAAGACAGATCAGACGGGATAAAACTGTTTTGCTGAAGTTCTTGCTTGTAGGTGCATTGTGTATAGGCATCCAGCTTTTTGGTGTGCCCTTTCTTTTTAAATCCGTATTAAAACCTTACCAGGTTGAAAGAATATTCAGTACAATTGGAAGAGATGTGCCAAAAGAGTATATGGAACCGGATGACCTTCGAAGGCTTGAAGTTGAAAAGATAAGGAAGGATGATGCTACAGATTATAATGTCAGACAGTCAAAAATAGCCATTGGTTCAGGTGGGGTTACCGGAAAGGGCCTGTTAAAGGGCACCCAAACACGCTATGATTTTGTTCCTGAACAAAGAACCGATTTTATCTTCTGTACCATTGGCGAGGGCTTTGGATTTATTGGTACCACTGCGGTGCTTGTAATTTATTTACTGCTTCTTTTCAGGATCGTAGCTGTAGCCGAACGCCAGCGAAGTGTGTTCAGCCGTTGCTATGCCTATGGCGTTGTTTCTGTTTTCTTCTTTCATATTGTCATAAACATTTGCATGACCATTGGCCTTGCTCCGGTTATTGGTATACCACTTCCATTCATCAGCTATGGCGGAACTGCACTAATCACCTTTACCATTTTGTTGTTCATACTGATCAGGCTCGATGCCGACAGGCAGATGGTGCTGAGATAGGGAATATCGAACAAGGAACAGAAGAAGTAAAAAAGTAGGGCCATGCCAAAGAATGGCTCTTTTGCATATCAAATAACCGTTATCTCTGTAGCCATTCGCCGGCATGGCCGGGTTGAATATTGAACAAGGAACAAGGATTGGTGATTTGTGAAGGGAGGAACCGGCGGTTTATGTTTGATATTTTAGGTGTTTTGACGATTGGAATATCGAACAAGGAACAGAAGAAGTAAAAAAGTAGGGCCATGCCAAAGAATG
>CAMPIQ010000048.1 GCA_946886475.1 uncultured Chitinophagales bacterium
CTTGTTCGAATGTTCGATATTCCTCATGATTCCTCCTCCTCTCTCTCTTCCGGCTCTTCCTCACTTCCCGGATCTCCTTCTTCACCAAACCCTTCTGCTCCTTTGGTGAGGTCATACTTTTCTTCCACGTCGGCAAAGCGTTCGCCCAGTAAACTTTTTGTTCCGTACTGGCTGGGTGCAATACCTTCTTTACGCACCATTGCAGGATAGGTTAGTTTGGGATTGATTTCCCTGGAAACATTGATCAGCTCAACCAGGAATGACCAGTTCTTATTAAAATCGTAGGTATAGATAAACTTTTGATTGGGATCCTTGATCTCAGAGCCAATAGTAGTTTCCTTCATGAACAGAGGAGCGGCTTTATATGTTTTTTCATATTGCTCCAGCGTGATCTCACGTCCCCTTTGCCAGTGGTCATTGCTTCGGAAAAAAGTAGCCTGGTGTTTACTATCGAATTCGAATGCTTTCAGGATCGCTTCATGCAATTCAAAAAAACTCTGGATGTGTTTTATGGCAACATCACGATACACACTGTCATCTTCCTCCAAATAAACCCTGAATTTCAGTATAGCCATGTAAAAGATTTCTTATACTATAAACGTCAAATATAGCCAAAACGTTATTAGTTCAAAGGAGTAAGGCCACACTCTTTTCCCTTTTCCAGCATGAATTTATATGCTGAATCATAGTCGTTTAGAATCACCCCGTCGAGGATGGCGTCTTTGATGGCATCTTTGATGATACCTACATTTTTGGAAGGTGGTATACCAAATGTTGCCATGATCACCTCGCCGGTAACCGGTGGCTGCCAGTTACGGATGTGATCTTTTTCCTCCACTTCCCTGCACCTTTGTTTTACCATTTCAAAATTGGACAGAAAGCGTTTCACCTTCAGTTTATTTTTAGAAGTAATATCACTCTGGCAAAGAATCATGAGATCATCAAAATGTTCTCCCGCATCAAAAAGCAAACGCCTGATGGCAGAGTCAGTGATATTTTCCCTGGTGAGGCTGATTGGCCTGAGGTGAAGCTCAACCAGTTTTCTCACATATTTCATTTCTTCACCAAGCGGCAGTTTCAGCTGATTGAAAATTCTCGGCACCATTCTGCCCCCCACTACTTCATGTCCATGAAACGTCCAGCCATGTCCATCTTCAAATTTCTTTGTGGCCGGTTTTCCAATATCATGAAGTATGGCCGACCATCGCAACCATAGGTAACTGGATCTTTCCGCCACGTTGTCCAGTACTTTCAGTGTATGATAAAAATTATCCTTGTGCCCGAGCCCATCCACATATTCAGCTCCCGCCAGGTCAACCATTTGCGGAAAGATCTCCTGCAATAAACCGGAATCAAATAATATTTTAAATCCAACTGAAGGCTTATCGCTGAGAATGATCTTGTTTAATTCATCCGTGATCCGTTCCCTGGAAACGATCCGGATCCTTCCGGCATTTTCAGAAATGGACCTTAGCGTTTCGGGGTATATCCTGAAATCCAGCTGGGCTGCAAACCTGATGGCTCTCATCATCCGGAGGGGGTCGTCGCTGAAGGTTTTATCAGGTTCAAGAGGAGTTCTGATCAATTGCTGCCTGATATCATCTGCGCCACCAAAAGGATCTACCAGTTTTCCAAAATCTTCTTTATTCAGGCTTACTGCCAGCGTATTGATGGTGAAGTCGCGGCGGTTCTGGTCATCTTCAATGGTACCAGGCACCACCTCCGGATTACGGGAATGAGAACGGTAACTTTCTTTTCTGGCACCCACAAATTCAAGATCGAATCCATCAGCCATTTTAAAATGGGCCGTACCAAAATTTTTAAAATAGTTCACCCTGGGAGCGGGTTTAAAATATGCAGCGGCTTTTTCCGCCAGCTTAAGAGCATCACCTGCACAAACAAAATCGGCGTCCTTTGTTGAACGTCCCATCAGTTTATCGCGTACAAATCCACCCACGAGATAGCAGGGATAATCAAGTGCCTGGGCAGCTTCTGCAATTTTATCAAAGATGAATTGTTCTTTTTCTGAAACGGGAATGTCCATGGGGCAAAGATATATCCCACACGATCTTGTCAATCCGACTGTGGTGAACTCGTACCCCGAATAAACGAACCATTCCAATTCAGTAACTCCCCACGAAGTGAAAGTGTTCTTTTCATTGGGCGTTGAACATCAAAGACCAGGTTCGTCGCAGGTGGATGAAAAGGCCCGGGATTCATGAAGACAATGGTTCTTCCATTCAACGACCGGATGCCTGCGGCATTGACAAGATCGTGTGGTGGGTGTTCCTTTCACCGGTGGTGTCAGCGTCCCAGTTATTACCTCCTTATATACTCCACCCTTCCATTCACCCACCTGATAATTTGCGAAGGCAGTGAATTTGAATGATCGTCCTGCCTCCACTTCACCACATGGTCAACAGCTTTTATGATCTGTTGTGGGATATCTGTAAAAGAGGCCGGACTCGCCTGGCCGCTGATGTTGGCCGAAGTTGATACGATGGGCTTTCTTAATCTCCTGATCAGATGCCGGCAGAATGGATCTTTTACGATCCTGATGGCAATGGAGCCATCCGCCGCTATTAAATTGGAAGGAAGGCCAATGGCACCTTCGAATATGATTGTTGTGGGTCTTGTCTGTTCTTCTAAAAAATCAAAAACAGCCAGGTCAGGTGCGGCTACATACTGCAATACCTCTCTTTCATCTGCCATCAGTATGATCATGCTCTTGCTGTCTTCCCTTTTTTTGAGCTGATAGATCCTCATCACAGCTTCTTCACTGGTAGCATCACAGCCTATGCCCCAGATGGTATCAGTCGGATAAAGTATCACTCCTCCTTTCTTCAATACATCTAGTGCTTCTTCCACTTCCGTTTCAAAAAATCCTGCTTCATTCATTACAAATAGATTTTAGCGGCATGAACGATCTGCATGCTGTTCAGCCTTTCGAGACATTGCGGAACATCATACCGCATACAAATATTTTTTTCACAGGGCTCACAGGAAAGCTGGCCAAGGCGAATGGTGGTACAGATATCTTTCCGGTAAGGTGCCGTTTTTTCTTCCCGCCCCGCACCAAATAAAACAATGACCGGCGTACCCATGGCATTAGCCAGGTGTGCCGGACCAGAATCGGTGCTCAGTAAAAACCTGGCTGAAGCCAATACAGCTGCCAGTTGCATTAATGAGGTTTGTCCCGCCATATTTTCCATCCCTTCCATGCCGGTTTCATCCAAAACCTTATCTACAAATTCTTTTTCCTTTGGTGCGCCTATCAATACGATACGGTTGCTGATCTGGGTTTTCAAAACCCTGATCAATTCAGCTGCCTTGTTTACTGTAAGTCTTCTTGAAGTGGCTTCAGAATTTATATTCACCACCACATGATCCTGCTTTGGAAAATCATGGTGTAAAATTACCTGTGGAGTTGTGGTTTGCCTGCCTGTAAACAGTGCTAACAATTGTACATATTCCTCTGCCCGGTGCAGGCCTTCCGGTTTTTTATAAGCATGGGTCAAAAGAATTTGTCGTAATTCTTTTTTATAACCAACTGTTTTTTCTGCACCACTGCTGAAAGCCATAAAGGCTGAAGAAAAAGAATCAGGCAGACAAAAGAAAAGATCCGGCTTCACTTCTGCCTGCAACTTCTTCCCAAATTTTCTTACGCCCTTCAGTCCACTGAATTCATTTTTATCAAAAACAAATGCATTGTGTTGCACCGGAAAAAGAGGAAGCAACTCATGAATACCTTTTTTGGCAACCAGGTTAATTTCGGCACCGGGATATAAAACGGAAAGCTGGTTGATGAAGCCAACCGACATCACCATATCACCCAGCCAATTTGGTAACCGAACAAGAATCTTCATATGATGAACATAGGTGCGGATGGCGGAGGAGTGTGCGGATTTACTTACTCCGCTGCTCTTCCTACTTCGCACTGCTTTTACTTATGTTTGCAAAAAAATTTGCGATGAAGTTAAGAGAGTCTGTTGAACAAGCGTGGCAAAACAGGGAGATGCTCACCTATTCAGGAATACAACAGGATATCAGATCCGTGATAGAAGAAGTGGACAGAGGCACATTAAGAGTAGCCCAGCCGCCCGGTTCCGGTGATAACAGCAGCCAGGAATGGAAGGTGAATGAATGGGTGAAGCAGGCTATCCTGCTGTATTTTGGTTTGCAACCCATGCAGACCTGGAGTATGGAGCCTTTTGAATTTCATGATAAGATGCTGCTCAAAAAAAATTATAAAGAACTGGGCGTAAGAGCGGTTCCTCATGCTGTTGCAAGGTATGGTGCCTACATTGCCAGAAATGTGGTGCTCATGCCTTCTTATGTAAACATCGGCGCTTATGTTGATGAGGGCACCATGGTGGATACCTGGGCCACTGTAGGAAGCTGCGCCCAGATTGGAAAAAACGTGCACCTCAGCGGAGGAGTGGGTATTGGTGGTGTACTGGAACCTCTTCAGGCGTCACCGGTAATAATTGAAGATGGATGTTTCATTGGTTCAAGGTGTATTGTGGTGGAAGGTGTAAGAGTGGAAAAAGAAGCCGTACTGGGTGCCAATGTAGTTCTGACCCAGTCAACCAGGATCATTGATGTAAGCGGCAGTGAACCCAGGGAAATGAAAGGTGTGGTGCCTGCAGGTAGTGTAGTGATCCCGGGAAGCTACAGCAAAAAATTCCCTGCAGGTGAATACAATGTAAGCTGTGCTCTCATTATTGGAAAACGCAAACCCAGCACTGATCTTAAAACGAGTCTGAATGATGCACTGAGGGATTTTAATGTGGCGGTTTGAGGAGTTGGGAGTCGGGAGTCCTGAGTCAGGAGTCGGCAACTCATAGCTCGTAGCTCATAGCTAACAGCTAATGGCCAATAGCTCTCCTACCATACATTCCTCGGACAGGTATCGGCATATCCATTTTTCAACAGCAGTCCGATGATCACTTCATGGGTTCCTTTGGTGAAGTTGTTCAACCGGGAGGTGGTGTAGTCGTAAGAATATCCCACATTCAGCCGGTTGGAAATATTCAATCCCAGCATACCGGCAATGCCGTCATTTCTCCTGTAGCTGGCGCCTATCCACGCAAGATCCCTGTATTGCAGTTTACCATTGAATTCAAACTGAACCGGAACGGGCGAAATATATTTGACCATAACGGAGGGTATCAGGTTGAAATCATAGCCCACGGGAATCCTGATACCGGCGGTTGCAAATAGATGCGGAACCGTTTTACCTTCAGATGGCCGGATGTAGTTATTTGAAAAATCTACTTTTTGCGGAATGATCTGCTGAGCGGACAGCCCTACAAAATAATCAGATGAATAGAGGTAGAGTCCTGCCATCAGATCCATCCTTGTTTTATTCAGGATGCCCGAACCATATACAGCAGGATCGATGGTAGGATCACCAAAATCAAGTTTTGAAACGTCAAGGCCCAGCCGTTGAAAGCCTATACCAAAACCTCCTGAAAGATTGGTTCTGGGACCAAGACCAATATGATAAGCATAGGTACCATATGCTGAAAAATTACTCAATGGGCCTGTCACATCTTTGATCACCTGTAAACCAATGCCATGATGTGGTTCAGCAGCTGTATAATTTTCCCAGTAGCTCTGGCCTCTTGGATTATCACCGCTGATCTCAAAAGAAGTGGCGGTGGTGCGGTAATCATCCTTACCGATGGGTCCATGCACTGAAAGATAAGTGGTAACCGGTGCATCCTGCATTCCCACCCACTGGTGGCGGTGACTCAGTTTAAGATCCACATAATTTTCAATGCCGGTGATGGCCGGATTAATGATATACTGGTTAATGACGTACTGTGTATAATGAGGCTTTTGCTGAGCCCACACAGCATGAACAGACAGCATCACTATACAACACAGGAAAAACCTCTTCATGTTCACTAAGTTTTGATGTTCATCACAGATAACGGATGGCACATGAATTTAAAAAAAGCCTGGCTGAATGTCAACCAGGCATGATATTAATTTCTGATCACTTTAAATTCTGTTCTACGGTTCTTCTCCCTTCCTTCAGGATTATCAGTACCATCCGGATTTTCATTTGGTTCAACCGGAAGGCTTTCACCATAACCCTTAGCGCTTAGTCTATCCCTTGCTATTCCATTCCTGATCAAATAATCCACCACTGCTTTAGCCCTGGCTTCGGAAAGCTTCTGGTTATAGCTATCCGAACCTTTACTATCTGTATGACCGCTGATCTCTATTTCCAGCTTAGGATAGGTGTTCAGCATTTTCACGATCTGGTCAAGTGCCGGGAATGATTCAGGTTTGATCTGAGATTTATCGTATTCATAAAATACATTCTCCACAACAAAGCTTTCATTCACTTTAGGCGGTTCAGGCACCAGGCATAATCTTTCTATGTTCATGGACTCTGCTTCCACATCAGCAGGAATACTTACTTTCAGATTCCCGGGTAAAAATCCATCAGCTGTAGCCTGTAAAACAAGTGGCTGGTATTCTTCCATTGTAAAACGGTACACACCATCTGCACCTACCTTACCGGTAAAAACAGTCTGGTTGGTTTTTGCATCGGTTAAAATAACCGTTGCCCCAGGCAATAGTTTAGTGCCATCACAGGAAACAATTGTTCCCGAGATCTGCCTGAGCGGTCTTACTTTATTCAGGTTGAATAATTCAAGACAGCAGGCTGCTTCCCTGTCAGAACTAAGCCATACTTTCTCCAGCATATTTTTGGCGCTGCCCATACTTAAAAAATACATGTCATCCTTAATTGAATTAACCGGATAACCCAGGTTCTCAGCGCTGGTCCAGCTGCCGATCTTCCCTTTGCTCTTGAACAGGTCATAACCACCCATTCCTATCTTACCATTCGAAGCAAAGACAAGTGTTTCTGAAGCTGCATGATAAGAAGGCGACTGCTCGTCACCAGCCGTATTGATGGCACTTCCTGCATTTACAGGTGTTCCGGGATTTCCTTCAGCTGAAAGTTCAGCATACCAGATGTCATATCCACCCTGACCACCCGCACGGTCGCTTGAAAATAAAATATATTTCCCGTCGGAAGTGATGAAAGGTTGCTGGTTATTTGATCCGGCTGCATTGATCTCCGCTCCCAGCTTAACGGGTTCGGACCAGCCAACTGCACTTCTTGTACTGGTAAAAACAGATGATGTTTTTTGATTTACGTTGACACTCCACCTGGTAAAAAATATGGTGTTGCCATCAGGTGTTGCCGATCCTACACCCTGTTCCATTTCTTCGGGCTGGGATATTACCAGCTGCTCCACCGTATTCAGTCCTGCTGCAGTTAAGGATGCCTGGTACAAACGGTTTTTGTATTTATTATCCTTGTCAGTATCCAGCGGCTTTGTGGAAGTAAACAAAATCATTGATGTGCCCAGCGGAGCAGAAGCATAGGTAGCACCCGCAGCATTCACACCTCCATCTTTTTTTACCGAATAATACTTCAGATCTTTTTTAGATAATTCTTTTTGTATAAAACGAAGGTTTTGAATTTCCCTTTCCGCCCGGGTTTTATATTCATCCTGCATGGTATAACTGCTGAGGAAGGATTGAAATCCTGTTTCCGCTTCACTGTATCGTGCCAGGGCACGCAGCATAGTGCTGTGATGGAACAGGGCAAGCGGGAACCTGTCCTTTGACTGCTCAATTACCTGTTTGTATAAGGGTTCAGCCTTTTCGGGATAATTCAACTGACGGTAGCTTTCAGCCAGATTCCAGAGCGCCTGCTCTTTGGAAGTTGCAGCGGTCACTGTTTTCTTGGAAACAGTTTGTGCAGTATAGGGATTGAATGATGCTTTTGACTGGTCATCCTTACCAAAATATTTTTCGTAATAAGCAGCCGCCGAAGCATAATCACCTTTTGAAAAATATCTGTCTGCAGCCTTCAGGTAATCCTGAACAAACTGGCCATACATGGAAAAAACCACAAAACAAAGAACCGAGGTGGTAACTATTTTTTTCATCTGAATTATTTGAATCAATTATTGAATGATCAACAAATACATTTATGAATTAAAGTCTTGGACAAATGAAATCCACTTCCGGTGTTTTAGCAGATTTTCTGCCAATGTATGAAAGTGATATCTCGAAACTGTTGGATCCTCTTGCCATTTTTCCAAGATCTGAGGTATTGATATCATAGCTTGCTCCCAATACCATGTTCTTATAGGTAAACCCAACAAAAGGCGACACCATATCCTTATACCTGTAGTTGGCACCAATCATCAGGTCAAGCTCAGGGTTGGCCGTATAACTGGCATAAGCACCTGCCATTCTTTCTTCTGCTGTACCCTGTTTTAAATAAAGAAGATTTGGCGTTAAGCTGAAATTATCGGAAAGCTTCAACCTTATGCCGCCATGAAAAGTATAACGCATAGGTATAACCGCACCTTCATCAGATGCAAAATCATCCGTTGGTTTGGTAATATGGGAAATGGAAAATCCTGCGAAAATATTTGCTTTTTTGCCTGGTGCCGCATCAAAGTACACCACACCGGCAGTAGCATCAAAAGCAGCTGCGGAATTCCTTCTCAGCATATCGGCCGAAGTAGTACCGGGATTGTATCCGGTAATAGGATTCCACTGATCACCAAAGGTTAACTTGGTACGGTCGAATTTTCTTTGAATAAGACCGGCCTGCAATCCAAATACAAGTCTTCCGGTTTCCATCGGTCCAAATCTCACTCCCGTATAGGCAAAGTTGGCATAAGCCGTAGTATAACTGTATCCCCCTTCCCCTGCTGTCTGGTTCAGGATGCTCGCACCCAGGTTGAGGTTATTGGCAGTAGTGAATTCAGCTGACAGACCAGCTGTTGAAAACGGAGAACTGATGTTTCCCCACTGGTTACGATAGATACCCGATAAACGGTACTGGCCATCGAAAGCACCGGTAAGCGCCGGGTTGAGCCAGGAAGGATAAACGTAGTATTGGGTAAAATGTGGATCTACCTGTGCCTGTATCTTCATGGTAGACATAAGTACCAGCGTAAATAAGCACAAAACAATCTTTCTCATCGCGTTTGTTTTATTTGTTTATTATAAGGATGCAGTAAACCGCATCATTTAATTCATCATCTTAAAATGGTTACAGAACCGGTTATGGGCTTAAAGCCATTTTCCAGCCTGATCACGTAATAATAGGCACCTACCGGCAGGTCGTTCCCTTTCAGTTTACCATTCCATGGATCACTGTACCCTTTCGATATAAATACCCGCTGTCCATACCTGTTGAATACTTCCACGGTACAGCCTGGGTAATCCGTAAGGTTGGGTAGCAGCCACAGGTCGTGTATGCCATCTCCATTTGGTGAAAACACATTGGGCACTTTCACCTGCCTGAATATCCTTACACTCATTGAATCAACAGAGGTGCATCCAAAATCACCTGTTGCAGTCAGAATATATTGCTGATCGGACAGTGCTACCAGCGATGGAGTAAGTGAGGTTGGATCACTTAATCCAAATGAAGGTGTCCAGCTAAAGCTTAATGAAGGTGAATTGGCTGTTGCCTGGAATTGCACCTGTGTTCCTTCGGGAACAATAAAGGACCGTCCTGCATCTATCACTGGTTGAAGGTGAACGGTTACGGTTTTAATAAATGGATCTGAAGTACAACCGGCAGCATTGATAACAATCAGGCTAACAGGGAATGTTCCCGGATTGGCAAATTGTTTGTTTGGCTGCTGCGCGGTTTCTATTGGAGTTCCATCGCCAAAATCCCATTTCCATTCTGTAATGGTACTGTTGTCTGCAAAGCTTGCATCAATAAAAACCGTATTGGCGCCCTGGCAAAGTTCTGAAGGTGTTACTTCAAAATCAGCAACAGGCTTATTATAAAAATCATTTACCGTTTGTGTAACCACATGCTGGCAACCATACGATGAAGTTGCTGTAAGGCTTACATTATAATTACCTGCAGAGGCATAAGTGTAAGATGGGTTTTCTGAGGTGGAAGTGCCTGGAACTGCATCTCCGAAATTCCACTGGTAACTCAGGGCAGAATTGTCCGAAACACTACTTGTATTCTGGAACAGGGCTGGTCCGGGTAAACAGATCTTAACCGGCACCGTAAATGAAGCAGTTGGTAACGGATGCACTGTTACCAGTTTGGAGAAAGTATCGCTCTTACAACCACGGTCGCTGGTTACCGCATGTTTCACCAGGTAATCCCCATCAGTTGAATAGGTGATGGTGACAGGAGCGGCATTATTATTCGTTTGCACGTCGCCGTTACCCAGGTTCCAGCCCCAGGTTTGTATTGCGCCAGAAGCAATAGTTGAACTGCTGGTAAACGTAAAGGCTTCATTGAGACATACATCATCAATTGAGGTAAATGAGGCCACAGGCTTTGGATAAACCTCAATTGTATTATTGATCGCTGCCGTGCAGCCGGTTGTTGTTGTATAATTATAGGTAACCGTATGTATACCCGCTCCGGCAACAGCAGGATCGAAGCTTCCGTCGGCACTTACACCGGGCCCGCTATATATTCCCGAACCCGGAACCCCGTTTGTAACCGAAGCGGTGGCAACGGAAATTCCTGTTACATCCTGGCAAACAGCGGCAAGTGCAGGATAAAGAAGTTTCGGTGCCAGGTTGAAAGTGGTTTCAATGGTTGTATCCTTTACACAACCCTGGCTGGATGTGGCAGAATAATAAATATCGTAGGCACCAAATTCAGTATAGATGTGAGATGGACTTTTGGCTATTGATGTATTTGGATTAGACGCGGTGGCATTGGCATCTCCAAAATTCCAGTTATGACTGGAAATAGACTGCCCGTCGGGTGTTGCCGTTGTGTTATCGAAAAGCACCTCACCATTTTCGGGAAGGCATCCCAATGGAAAGCTGATAGAAACAACAGGCTTTGAATAAACGGTAACAACTTTTTCCAGGGTATCACTGATACAGGTTGCACTGAGTGCGGCCACCAGCTTTACCGTATACGATCCATAATCAGGATAAAGAATGGATTGTGCCGTTGGAGTAGTACTGTTGCTGACATTACCATTTCCAAAGTCCCAGTAATAATTATTTATGGCAGATGAGCCGTCATAGGTGGCAGCAGGTGTCAGGCTGATTGAAGCATCTTCACATAATGAACCGGATCCGCTAATACTAACTACCGGCGGCGCATAAACGCTGATAGGCATGGTTGTATCAGCTACACATCCATCAGATGTTACTACACTAAGGCTCACATCCTGGTTAATACCGGGCGCAAAAAGATGAATTGTATCCTGACCGGTTGCAGTGGCACCACCCGGAAAACTCCAGTCCCAGCTGGCAAGTTCATATCCTTCGGCTGTTGAAGCAGCTGCATTGAGATAAACTGTATCGAGCGAACATCCTGTAGCATGCGTGATCTGGAAAGAAGCTTTTGGTTTTGGTTTTACATCCACATAAATTTTCAGCTCTTCCGTATTGTTGCAATTTTCTATGGAAGGATGGGTTGATACAATTGGGATTTCGTATGTACCAGCGATGCTGAATTCATATGTTCCGGGCAACCTGTATTTATAATAAGTGATGCCGTTCACCACAACCGTTTCCACGGCTACAGGTGCATTGTCGGTGTAATCAGTATTGGGAGAAAGACCGCTGGTGATTGTACTCAGTCTCCAGATAAGTTTTGTAGGCTGGTAGGCCATCAGCGCGGATAATTCCACCGTGGTATTGGTACAGGTGAATTCGTGTTCCGGCCTGGTGGGATCAAGTGAATTATGAATGGAACTGATGGCTGAAAGATTATTGATCAGTGTTCCTGCATTGTACCCATAACTTTCAACAGAACCAAGACCGTAGGTGATGGCGGTAAAAGCAGAATCACTTTCAACTATGCATTGCCCCGGCGGCGGCGTAGGTGGCAATGGGGTTGTCCACTTGCGCACAACTATTGTATAACCGGAAAGGTTGGGATGAGGGTAGGTATGTATTGAACCGGAAGGGATAGATGAAATGGCCTGGCCATCTATACGAAGTGATGAGAGGGCAGTTCCTCCGGTTGGGATGATCATTGTAAGATAATTGGTACCGATCCTTTCTTCATTGTTCCTGAAGAAACCGATCCTTTTGATGGCCTGTTCAATAGGACTGAGATAGATCATTTCAGGATCACCGGTTCCGCTGTAACCACATTGTCCGCTCGAAGGCATATACTGCGCCACCATGATTGGTTTATCAGCTTCTATAAAATCTGCAGTGGTTGACTGGAACTCATAATAAAAATTACCATTGAGCGCAGTAAGTGTGGTGCCATTCCTCTTTACAACAGTTCCAGGTTCCTTAATAGCCACCCTTACCACCGAACCATTGAATTGCGAAGGGCTGTTGGCATGTGAAAATGGAGCAGTAAGGTATCTTTTACCCCAGGCCTGAAATGGAAAGATCTGTTGCATGATATTATCACCCGATCCGCCGCCTCCTGTTGGACAGGTAATGGCTGTACGGCTGCTACCTGCAAAAACCGCTATGGGAAAACAATCACCATTTGCATTGGCAATGGATTTCACTCTTGTGCCGGTAAGTTCCCTGCCGGAACTGCTGGTAAGAGAAGCTCCTATCACCTGGTAGATCTGGCCTTTATTCAGTGTTGCTGTAAATGGAGCACTGGCCGGCCGGTTGTTCCTTGTTAGAACTGAAGGTGTAATTTCTATTACAGTATTGTCTTCCTTGGCCACAACATACAACCAGGAAAAACAATTATTGCTTCCATAATTCTGCTGGCTGTTGATGGATGCATACGAATAACCCCAGGTTTCAACCGGCATCAGCATGGTGGCACCTGATGATGCCGAACCAAAAATATGAGCGTAGGCCACTATGGGCACATCACTTACTATATGGATACCGCGGTTAAACAAACCTTCACCACCCGTTCCGCCAAAGCTTGGAGGAAGGGAGTATAAGCGGCAGTCATTCGCACCACCCTTGGGTATATATTCGGAGGCTATTACCGAATTGGCAGGGATACTGTAATTCCTCACCCATGCCGTTCCATTGATGGTTACCGTAACATTGGCGGCCTGCTCGGCACTGAAATACAAAACCATTTCCTGACTGTTACTCTGGCCGGGTTCCATAAACTGGTGATGTCCGTAACCAACCCAAAATTCCTTACCGCGGTTGGAAAGGTTTTGAGAAAACCCTCCCAACCAGCTTAAGATGAAGCCTGTCGCGGCAATAAATTTTATTGTTCTCATAGTACTCACTTTCCAATTTTTATCTGATCAGGTTCACAGAGCCCTTGCGCTGCAGTTTTCTGCCATCGGTAAGTACAATATCACATACATACATGTATACACCTGATGGCTGCACCTTTTGTCCATACTGGCCATTCCAGCTTGCTGACTGCGACCTTGATTCGAAGATCTTTTCACCCCACTGGTTGAAGATCATGAATCGCATTTCCCTGATGGAATTACCATACACCCTTAACACATCATTCAATCCATCACCATTAGGCGTAAAGGAATTCGGAATGAATACTTCATCGGTTAAGGTTTGGGCCGTTGCCTGTCCTGTTGAAGGCTGACAACCACCTGTTGCCCTTACTGAAAGGGTTACAGTTTGACCTACCGTCAACCCTGAAATCGTATGGGTAAGACCGTTAGGTCCGGATGAAGGCTGGCTCCAGCTGGTACCGGCATTGGTACTTATTTCATAACCAGTTGCACCTGGCACTGCATTCCAGGTAAACCTGATTGCATTGGCTCCTATAGAATCGGCAACCACTACAGGCGCTGAAAGCTGAGGCTGAACCGTTACCTGAATTCTTGTACGGCCATTGCCTGCACAACCATTGAGTGTTGAACCAACATACAGGCTCATAGGAGCAGTAACATTGGTAATGGTATAGCTTGTTCCGGTATGCACTACGTTACCACCAGCCGCTGCATCATACCAGGTGTACACTGCATTCGCAACCGGATTTTGTACCGTGAATGTAACATTGGAGTTGAGACAGGCATTTACGGAATCTGGCGCAAAACTAACGGCCGGACCTTCAGTGATGTTTAGCGGTTTGGTTACCGTTCCGATACAACCATCTACTGTCACCACATCAAGTTTGATATCATAGCTTCCGGCAGGAGTAAATGCCTGTGTGGCATTTTGTCCGGTAGCTGTTGTTCCATTATCAAAATCCCATGTCCATGTAGCTGCAGGTGTAATGTTCTGACCTACCACGCCATTGAACTGAACTGTTGAACCCACACATACAACTGATGGTAATGTGAAATCAGGCACCGGTGCTGGTCTTACATCAATGGTAAGAGAAGTTTCCATCCTGTTGTTACAACCTTCAATATCAGGATGTGTGATAAAGATCGGAATGGCAAATATTCCTGTACCTGTGAAAGTGAAGTCCTGGTTAACTGTGTATTTATAATAAGTTATTCCATTGATCACTTCCGTGCTTACAGGTGTTGGATTGTTTTGAGTAAGATCTGCATTTGGTGATAAACCAGGTACCTGGCTGAACATCCATTCAATGTTAGTTGGCTGGATGGTAGAAAGGAAGCTTACCTGGAACGGAGCATTCTCACAGGTATAGGTACTTGAACCGGTACCTGTTGAGAGTACGTTCAGATAAGACGGATACACATTCAGGTTCTTAACCAGCGTGCCTGCATTATAACCATAGCTTTCTGCTGAACCAAAGCCATAAGTGATGGCAGTAAAGGCTGAATCACTGGTTACAATGCTCTGACCATTGGAAGCCGCCCATCTCTTAACTACCACAGTATAACCGTTCAGGCCCTGGTGTGGATAGGTATAATCAAATGTATTGCTAGCATCCACCATTAGTGTGCTGAGGCCTGCAGTTGGAATGATCAATGTAAGGTACTGCGTGGTGATATTATATTCCGTATTCCTGTAAAGGGCCACGCTCTTAATACCCTGTTCAATCGGACTCAGATAGATCATCTCCGGATCGCGTACACCTGCATTTTGTGTACAACCGCTGGCTGAAGACTGCGATGGTACAAACTGGGCTACCATGATTGGTTTATCAGCTAAAATATAATCTGAACTATCGCTGTTGAACTGATAATACAGGTTGTCGATAAGGTTGGAAAGCACCACACCGTTCCTTGTAACAACGGTAGTTGGATCTTTCACCACCACTTTAAAGATATTGGTATGCAAACGGTCGGCGCCCAGTGAACTGGATGTTACGGCGGTTAGATACCTTCTGCCCCATGCTTTATAAGGGAAATTCTGTTGTATGATGTTATCACCACTGCCGGTTGGGTTGGCATTGTCGCAACCGATATTGGTACGGCTGCTACCGGAGAATACGGCAATCGGATAACATTTTCCACTTGCATTGGCAATGGATTTCACTTTAGTACCGGTAAGGTCATAACCATCGCTTCCGCTGATGATGGCGCCCAGTACCTGGTACACTTCACCCTTCCTTAACTGAATGGTGAATGGTACACCTGCCGGCCTGCCGTTAAGGGTTGGCTTGGAAGGAATGATCTCTACAACTGTACTATCGTATGCTGCAACCACATTCACCCACGAATAGGTATTGGATGCATAATTCTGTTTTGATGTGAGTGCATAATATTCATATCCATAGGTACCCACAGGCAATAGCATGGTTGCACCCGAATTGGTATTACCATAGATATGCGCATAGGCAGTGATGGGTGCATTACTCTCGATGCTGATACCGCGGGTTGATAAACCTTCATCGGTAAGCCTTGCATCAAATGCGCCGAACTTAGGAATGAAATCACTGGAGATCACTGAATTCGCAGGCACGTTGTAGGTCTTGGCCCAGCTGGTTCCATTGATCCTTACAGTAACCGTAGCAGGCGTTACACCGGCTCCCAGATAAAGCACCATTTCCTGTGCGTTACCTGATCCGAAATCCTGGTGGTGTCCATAACCAACCCAGAACTTCTTACCCATATTTGATGAATCGGATGGATCAACCACTATCGGTGGTCTTGGTAAGGCCTGGCCATCTGTTAATCCTGTGTATTTATCCATTACCTGCAAATCAGCTTCGTTAATGGTATTGGCTAATGAATCTATCACGCTTGTGGTAGAAATGGTCCAGGTAGTTCCCGACTGTGTGCGTCCCATCTTGATCATGGATTCATTTGGAATCAGTCCTCTCCATGGATCCAGATAGTATTGTTGTACCGTATGACCGGTTGGATCAGTTCCTGTGATATCGAAGTCGGTATAGAAATACATATGTTGCTGCGCTGATGTGAGGCCAACAGGTGATATTCCGGTATACCTTCTGCCTTCAATGCTGGCAGGCGCGTTGGCACCCCAGGTTACCTTGGTTACCGTATCGGTTCCCAGCATAAAGGTTTGTGTAATACCTGGAGCAGGAGTGGCCGGTGTTACCGTTAGCAATACCGGTATTGAAGTAGGCAGGAATTCATAAGCACCAAGATCAGGCACACCTGCAACCAGGGTTGTAGGTCTTGCGTCGCCATTGATATCCCTGTCATTATTTTCTACCTGAACACCACGGCCATGGATAGCCCATACATCAGGACTGGCCAGGTCGGGTTGCAACGCTGTACCGGTAAACGCCGGACGGTATACTATTGAATTAAAATCCTGATAAGAAGTATCTCTCCACTGCTGCAGGGTAGCATACAGGTTTGCAGTACCCCACTGGATGAGTGTTGGGCCGGCAGTGTAATACAAATTATAATCGATGTTGATGAACCGGGGGTTTACAATGTTGGCCGCACGTCCATCTGTCATATGGGTGAAAATGTTGTTCATGATCTGTGAGAACCCATTTGATCCTGAACTCTGGCTGATATAGGCCGCGATATTATTGGTGGCGGATGTTGAAGCATTCTGAACGGAATTATTCAGTATTTCCATTCCTCCAATTCCGGTTACATACATACCATACGAAGTAGCGCCACTGGTATTTACAGAAAGTACATTATTCAGAATTCTTCCACGTGTAGTGGAAGTAAGGTACATTCCATACTGGTTACCCGTATTGGTTCCGGAAGCCATCACTTTATTACCAATTACCTGTCCGGGTTCTTCAGCAGAAGCCTGACAACCGGTAAGGTAAATACCATATACTGTAGTACCTGCATCGGCAATGTTCACCGTATTACCATTCACCCTGTAGGCTGAATCGCAATTGGTAGCATAAAGACCGTATGAGGTTGCATTGATCACACCGGAGCGGGAAATAGTATTTCCGGAAATGGAAGCATAGTTCAGAGCACTCGCATAGATTCCATAGTAGTATGTACCGCTGATGGTGTTACTATCTATTACGAATCCATTTGAGATCCTGGTTGTACCTGTTAAATAAATTCCGGACATACCGTTTGTAATGGTATTGTTCTTTACTACGATATTGCTACCGGTAAGAGAAGTACCATATACTGCAGCATAAGCCGTTGATGTGCTTGAACTGGAAGGCACATTGATGATATTATTCAGAAGGCTGTCGTTTGATGCATTGTTTGCAATTTCAACTGCCCTTGTATTATCAGCATTCAATGCTGTTATGGTGATGTTCTTAAATGTAGTGTATAGCGCGCTATCCAGCTTCAACACGTAATTGGCTGCAGACGATGTGGCATCATAGCTAAGTATAACCGATGCAGGATCACCATTCTGACTCATAAAAGTGATGGTGCTGGTAGCTGAAACTCCGGGAACATCTGTAATGCGCACCTGCTCGTTATAAGTTCCCGGTACTATATGAAACCTTACAGATCCGGTAATTCCACATTCCAGCGCAGTAACTGCCGAAGCAAAAGACTGGAAATTGGTGGGGCTTACAGGAGATCCCGGATCAATGGTATAGTCGCCCGCAATCATTGCCGGATTCAATACAACCTGGAATGGCATTGAGTATTCAGCTACAGGTCCGCAGACCACAGCTGCCCTGAACCATATATTGGTGTAGGAGCTGAGTGTATAATTATGTTCCGGCGCATACAGTGTATCTGTAATATCTGTCCATGGTCCGGCACCTGAACTGCTTGTCTGCCATACATATTTCTGGAAGCCGCCGGTGCTGTTACCTGAAAGGTTGAGCAATACGGTTGTACCAAGACAAATACCGGATCCCGGAGTAACCACCGTTGTTCCCGGTGTTGGCGGTGCAACGCATGGTGTTACTGCAAACTCCCAGGCACCTGGGTCCGGAGTGGCTCCGCTTCTCGGATTGCCAAGGATATCTGTTGTTACTCCAACCGGTTCACCAATATTATCTATCAGCGCCTGGAATGGAATGAATTGAGGACCAACCGGAACAAGGAATAAAGGATCTACACTCTGTGAGTTGGCGTCATCACTGGTGGAAGTCTGCCAATCGGCAAGTGTAACCCGGTTTCCACTGTGGTATCCTACAAAATTATCTGATGAAGGCGTACCATTCACATAAAAATTATTCCTGTCTGAAGCAATAGTAGCAGAATTGGCAGCAGTACCAAAATAAATGGCATGCTTATCATCCGAACCTCCCCTTGTAATGGAGATCAGGTTGTTTTTGAATTCTATTCCCTCAGCTGTTGTTATCTGGTAAAAACCACGGGTAATGGCACTTGTACCGGTTAAACTGCTTTCATCAAGAATTACTGAGTTGTGATAATAATGAACGTAAGATGAACTTGAATTGTAAAGCGCATAGATAGTACCCGGGCCATTGAATTCATAGATGGCATTGTTCACCACCCGGTTTTCCTGTCCGGCCACACCATCGGCAGAGGTAAAATAGATACCATACATGGACGATGTACTGGTAAGGTCGTTTTGCTTGGGCTGGAACAACCTGTTTTTAGAGATCACCGCACTTGTGGTGGGGTCGTTTACATAAATACCATAGAATGTTGAAGTATTTGTACGGTTAGGACGGCTGATGGAATTGCCTTCTATGAATGTTCCATTGGTATAGGAAACATACATTCCGTATGAATAAAACTCTTTTATATTATTACCAATGAATCTGTTGTTGTTGATGATGTCTGCAGATCCGCCTATTACGGTCACACCATAATATCCACCCACAATTGTATTTCTTTCAAACAGGTTTCCATCGCTGCGGCTTCCTGCTCCTGTTCCGGTGGCTGATGTTGCAGATGCACTGATTGCAACACCTGCATAGCTGGTGGAAGTCGATGTAGAATCTGTGATGATCAGGTTGCGGCTGAAAGTATTGCTGTCGGCATTATTGATAAGGTGTACCCCAAAACCATAATTACCAGTACCGGTTGCATCAATTATTAAACTATCAAATGTTACATAATCGGTGCTATTCAGTTTTATAACCGCTCTTTCAGATGTTTCTGTTGAACTGAATTGAATGGTATTTCCATTTCCATTGAAGGTAATGGTATTGGTAGATGAAGTACCAGGAATGGAATCCAGTATCAGTTGCTCAAGATATGGACCTGAATTAGGCTCAACATCAAATACAACAGGTCCTGAAATTCCACAAGCCATGGCTGCTTTTGCGGCATTAAAACTTATGAAGTTAGTTGGACTGGCCGGTGAAGTGGCATCGATGGTATAGGTTCCGCCAGGTAATGCCGGTGTTACCTCAAGCAGCACCGGTGTAGAGTACTGGGTATTGCCACCGCAGGTTACAGCAAGACGGTAATAAAGCGATTCTGTTGCAGTTACTGTAAATGAAGGATTGGTAAGTACACCACTGATCGGCGCATAAGGGCCACCGATAGCCGATGAAGCCTGCCACTGGTAAGTTTGTCCCAAACCGGTGGAATTACCTGTTACACTTAAAGCAACCATAGAGTTCTCACACACAGGAGTATTGCTCACCATTGCCGTACCAGGCGTTGGCGGAACAACACATCCTACAGGGGCAAACTCATATGCTCCCATATCAGGTGTGGCCGGGTCTCTCGGCATGCCCAGAATGTCGATAGGAACCTCCGGCATGGGTGATCCCAGATTATTGATGGTTGAATTGGTTGGTTTCAGATTTCCCGCAGCCAGGTCTTCGTAAACGGGATCGTTGGATACGGAATGCATATCCTGCCCTGAAGCAGTTTGCCAGTTGGCCAGCAAGATATGGTCTCCTCCGAGGTATCCCACAAAATTATTTCCACCTATAGCCGACAGATACAGGTCGTTGGTATCAGAAATGATATCGCTTGTTGCGTTATTGAAATACAAGGCATATTTATCTGCAGGACCACCACGGCTGATGTGAACGATATTATTCTTGAATTCGATGCCCGATGCAGCGGTTGTCTGATAAAATCCCCTCACCAGGTCTGAAGCATCTGTTGCCGTTCCATCTATTAAAATGGTATTGTGAAAATACCAGACGTTATCTGAACCCGAATTATAGAAGCCGTTTATATCTGCGCCTCCGTTGATATTATATATTTTGTTGTTGCTGACAACGTTTTCAAAATCAAAAAGCGCGTCAGAGCTGGTGAAATAAATTCCATTAAAGGTTGAAGTGCTGGACGTATTGCCTCCAAACGGATTGGTAATGGTGTTACGGGTAATATTGAGCCTTGCACTCAGGTTGGTTACATAAATTCCATAGAACGTGCTTACCGTGGCTCTTGCAGGTCTTGAGATCAGGTTGCTGTCGATGCGTGTATCGAACGAACCATATACATAGATTCCATAGATATAAAAATCAAGCACATTGTTGTTCAAAATTTTATTACGCTGGTTGGCAAGCGTTGATGAACCAACCAGGGTGATACCATAATATCCTCCGGTGATGGTATTGTTTGCAAACGTATTATCGTCACTTTGCGTGTCGCCGGTGCCTGTGGCAGAAGTAGGCGAATTGCTTACAGCAATACCTGCATAATTTGTGGAGGTGGAACTGGTATTGATATTAATAGTACAATTACTGATGGTATTGAAATCCGCATTGTTGATCAGGTGGAATCCAAAACCATATTCTGTGGTGGTGGTACCTGTGGCAGTTACCACCAGGTTATCAAAGGTTACATAATCTGCACCATTCAGTTTGATCACTGCACGTTCCCCGGAGGTAGTGGACAGGTAAGAAATTGTATTACCGTTACCATTGAAGGTAATGGTATTGGCAGCTGATGCACCCGGAACCTCATCCATGATCAGTTGTTCATTATAAGGACCACTGCCTGCCAGTACATTAAATATAACGGGACCATTAATGCCGCACCTGATAAAGTTGTAAGCATCGTTGAAGGTGGCGAAATTTCCACCTGCTCCAATAGTATAGGTACCCGATACAGGTGCTGTGGTTACCACCTGCACACTTGATGAAGGCTGGCTATTGCCACTACAGGTAACCAGTGCACGGTAATAGGTAGTGCCAGGCTGGGTAGTACTATATGAAGGAGAAACAGCTCCGGTAATATCGGTCCATGTGGTATTGTCGGGAGAGGATTGCCATTGGTAGGTTTGTCCTGAGCCGGAGGAATTACCTGTAAGAGAGAGTGTAAATGACTCTCCGGTACAGATCACCAGTTTAGAACTTACTGCCGTTCCTGGAGTTGGAGGTGTAACGCAGGGCGAACTGGTAAAAGTAAACTGAATAAAAGGACGCCTGTCTTCAATATCACTGATGCTATTGGATGTAGAAGATAAGGTGCCTATATCGGAGGCGTCGAAAGAGCCTACTCCATATATACTATTATTTACAGTTGACCACATCCAGTCAAAGGCTGCGGTTGTTGCAGATCCGGTAACAGCACTCACATCCCATTCGGTGCTCACTTCCAGGGATCCACCTGTATAGGTAAATGGAGTAGCAAATGTAAAAGTTATATAATTGGGCGACTGGGTTGCAGGTATGGTCTGCGCAAGATTTTCATAGACCATGGTGGCACCGCTATTCAGGTTGGCCCAGGTTTCTGTTGCCGCGCTGAACTCAGTTGCAGCCGAATTTTTCATGAAGATCCTGAAAGTGGCAGGTCCGTTGGTGGTTGCATTATTGTCCTTTACCCAGCCCACGGAATAGATCAGGGAACCCGGTACTATACCGGCAGTAGCCAGTTCCGCCTGTGTATATAAATAGGCATAGTGGCTGAAGTCGTAGGAACTACTTGCACTGGATCTGTAGATTGGACCGGCATTATAGGCCGGCGTACCCGCAGTACCTGTGTTGATGACCACAGTGGTTTGCGTCCATCCCATCTGGAATGCGGACAGCAGCATGAAGATCAAAGTAAAACGTACGGTAAACGTAGATGAGTAAAACTTGCTCATATGCAGATAATTTGAACTGATAACCAATTAACTATTTGTAATTAAAATATTTTCCTTTTATCAATAAAGAACCATTCCGGATGAATTACATCCAGACTTTAGAAAAGCAAGACATTTAATCTGAGCATATTGGGCCCGGAGCCGGGACCTGAAGGCAAAGAATTGCTAAGTTTCATAAGCAATAACAAGCCTGGTTTTAAAAGGAGATGGTTATTACACAATTACAGATAAATACCTGAGCATCTGTAAAATGTTACTTTGAATGAATGCCTTGCAATGTTAACAAAAAACCATTAAAAAAATCACATTTCATTTTTTTGCACATGTTTCGCTTTTCAATGGTGAAACATTATCCGGTTACGGATTTTAATTGACGAATCAGAAATACAGATTGATGTTTAGAGTAAAAGAGAAAAGAAGTTGAGGAAGTGAAGATATTCAGACCAGGTATTTTTCTATATTTGCCCCCCGGTTGGAAAAGGCAGGGCAAAAGCCCAAAACCCTTCTGATCAAAAATTGCCCAGGTGGCGAAATTGGTAGACGCACCGTCTTCAGGTGGCGGCGCCGCGAGGTGTGCTGGTTCGAATCCAGTCCTGGGCACAAAGACCCCGTCTCAACGAAGTTGAGGCGGGGATTTTTGTTTTCGGAGCGTGGCAAGCCCGCTTGCCTAAGCGCAGAAAGCAAAAAGCCCTCAGGCCGACGCAGGAGGCCGGGGTCTTTGGGTTAGCCCACTCGTGGACGTATTGGATCATGTAATAATCCAGTCCTGGGCACAAAGACCCCGTCTCAACGAAGTTGAGGCGGGGATTTTT
>CAMPIQ010000049.1 GCA_946886475.1 uncultured Chitinophagales bacterium
GAGCAGTCCAACCGAGATCATTTCACCAGCACCGGGATAGAACTCATATCGAATGTCTCCATTCAGTATGGAGGTCCTTTTCAATTCAGTTTCGCCACTAATGCCCCAGATCTGTTCGTAATCGAAGAACTGGAAGGGAGCGATCTCACGGAATTCTGGTCTTGCAACGGTTTGCGATGCCGAAAACCTCACCTGGTGTTGAGGATTGAGAGACCATGTAAGATTCAAAGAAGGAAGGAAATCCCATTTTTCAGTATTGATCATTACTTGTTTCAGTGACAGGTCGCGTGAGGAAAGGAACTGTTCAAAAAATTCTGCTCTTAATCCCCACACGGCACGTAACTTATTTCCTATTTTATTATCAAACATCAGATATCCGGAATTCAGCGCTGATATTCCCTGGTATTTATCTGTGTTCTGGGTTTGTTCATCCAGGAACAATCCGTTTAAGTGGATATTGGAGGCGAGGAACGCCTGGTTAAAAGGTATGGTGATGTCGGTTGAAGTGGAAGCGGCTTTGTACCTGAATACCCTGGCTTTAAAATCTCGAAACCGCAATACAGAACCACCACCTGTTTTCAAAGATTGTTTAACACCGCCTATATTAAAAGGAATGAATAAGGACCCTGAGAAACCAGTTGTAAAATCTTTCAATGATGAAAAGAAACGGCGTGTATCATCATCATCCATTTCAAAATGCCCACCCGGATCAGTAAAGCTCCTTACATATTGTGCTGTTCTGAAGTCGGGTTGTGATTTATTATTATAAGCCAGGTTGCCGTTCCAGGTAAACTTTATACCGGATTTACTGATGGTATGCTCACCTTCCAGCTGTCCGCTGTATAAAGAACGCTGGTTCAGAAAAGAGGACCTTAAAGAAACTTCCTGCAAACGTCCTGTATTATTCAATAGACGGTTGGTGTAATTATTTTCCAGCAACTGATTGAACAGGTTCTTAAATGAGATCTTGTGTTTGCCTTTTACATAAGTGAGGTTAGCCAGCATACCGGTGTTGGCAGCGTACTTATTCTGCTCTTCAGATCCGGTAAATATGGGAGTGCGCACCTGCTCATACCTGCCTCTTTCCACATCATTATAAACCGACATGGACTGGCGATGATAAAATGATATGATGGTACCAAATCTTCCACCATTCTTATATCGGGCAACATTACCCCATGTGAGGTTCAACGTAGTAATAGGTAAAGCATTCCGAACTTCTTCACCATACACATCGCCCCTGAAGTTTTTTGTCATTTCTATTTTCTGTTCGTCTGTCAACAACCTGTATCCTGTAGTTGATGGCAAAACTGAGGGAAGGTTCCTGATGCCATTATCGAAGCCTGCCCAGTTGAGTGAATTGCGTGGGTTGCCTGTAAAATTTTTAAATGTTGACTGTGTATTATATCCTGCGGATATACCAACGGTAAGGTAATTTTTAACCGGAATATCTTTCGTATTGATCTGAACCAGTCCGCCCGCGAATTCACCCGGCAGGTCAGGTGTAGCTGTTTTGTTGATGATGATATTATCAATCATTGAAGAAGGAATAATATCGAAAGAGAAAGCTTTTTTATCCGGCTCGGAGCTTGGCATGAGCGCATCATTGATCATGGCCTGGTTATACCTGTCGCTTAAGCCCCGTACAACAACATATTTATTATCCTGGATTGAAGCACCGCTCACTCTTTTCAATACTTCGCCGGTATTTCTATCGGGTGTCCGGCGGATATAATCAGCTGCAAGACCACTGGAAAGAGCGGTATTGTTCTTTTGAAAGCTGATAAGTGCATTTGTATTTTCCTGTCTTCTGGATACGGTACGGATGATCACCACACCTTCGGTTTTAGAAGCTGTTTCCAGAACAATAACCAGCTCATTTCCCTGGGAGGTATTGATTTCAACCCCGGATATTTTTTTGGTGGCATATCCAATGGCAGAAACTTCAAGCACATGTTCCTTACCACCTTCCAGGTCAAAGCCAAAGCTGCCATCCACCATGGTTGCCATTGCGCGGCCAGTGCCTTCGAGCTTCACTGTGGCCCCTGTTACGGCCTCATTCTTTTCATTTACAACTTTGCCCGACAACCTTCCCTGGGCCAATGCGGATTGAAACGCGGTGCTACATATGAACAGTGTGATCAGGAATCTCAGGTACATGCAAAAACTTTCGGCAAAGTACCAGCCTGCATATTAACCCTGCGTTACGCCTGCATTAACGAATAGTGAAGCCAGTGTTACCATTATGTTACGTGGATCACTTGCTGACTAAAAGACTTGCCGACTCCCTGACTCCTGACTTCTGACTCACAGACTCCTGACTCCTGACTGACGCCCTGCCTAATTAACCAATTCCCTTTGCAGTTTCCTTTTTATCTCCCCATTCATTGTAATGACAATATGCATTCCGCCGGCTGCATTACCTGAGATCTTAATGGTTCCGCTATACAGGTCCAGACGGTTCCGGATATTGGCAAGTCCCATGCCGCCAGCTTTTTTATTCTTATCCAAACCTTTCCCGTCATCGCTGATATCGAGATTAATGATCCGGTCATTGTACGATAATCTGATCCAGACATTCCGGGCTTCCGCATGCTTAGCACAATTATTAAGTAGTTCCTGTATGATCCTGAAAAGCGTAAATTTCAGATCTTCTTCCAGTTCATCAAGATCGGCCGTACAGGCGAAATGAATCTTGAATTTTTCTACAGAAGTATAGGAATTCATCAATTCCTGCAGGGCATCCTTAAGTCCAATATCTTTTAAAGTTGGCGGTGTTATTGTTTTACACAGGGAACGTATTTCATTGATTACATTCTGAACCACTTTTTCGCTTTTCTCTACCATGGGCAACCGCATCTCTTCACTGGAACGTGCAAAATCAAGATATAATTTTGCAGTAGCCAGCTGCTGGTTTATATTATCATGTAATTCGGTTCCTATTATTTGTCTTTCTTTTTCCTGACCTGAAAGCTGGGCTTTGGTTATTCTCTTTTGTTCAAGGATTTTTCTTAGTGATTTTTTTTTCTGGTACTTAGAAAAAACGATCACCATGCCGGCTATTATCAAAACGACCAATGCCCTGAACCACCATGTCTGATAAAAGTAAGGTTGAATATTAAAATCTAACCGGGCTACCGGCGACCATTTTCCAAATTGTTCGGCTTTAACCTCAAAAGTGTAGTTGCCGGGTAGCAGACCTGAAAAATAACCCGTCTTGCGATTGCCTGCCGGTATCCATTTTTCATCCAGCCCTTTTAACCTGTAATAATACCTGATATCACCGGCCTTTGTAAAATCAATGCTGGTGTAATTGATCTCGATATTATAGTTACCGGGGTGGAGACTGATCTTATCAAAGGCTTGTATTGTTGCGGCACCAAAGCGGAGCGATTCAATATGAATATCCAAAGACCGGTTTTCGGGCTTTACCAGTTCAGGCTTTACAATAACAATACCTTTTACTGTTGGGAACCACAGTTCGCCGGTTTTCATTTTCCACCCGGCCGGATGAAAACCTCCATTGGTTTCGGAATTGCTCATCCCATCAACCGTATTATATAATTTAACTGAAAACAGCCGGGCCGTATCGTTTACAGCAATGGCCGAGAGCAGCTGTGAGGTTTCTATTCTTTGTAGTCCAAAATTTCCGCTCAGCCAGAGATATCCCGAATCATCTTCAAGTACTTTATAAATCTCATTGAATCTTAATCCATTGTTTTTATCAAAAATATAAAAGCGGTCACTACTCATGGCAGCCAGTCCTTTATCAGTGCCCATCCACATTAATTTATCTTTCCCCTGGAAAAAAGAAAAAACGATATCCGGTGCAAAACCATTTTTATAGTTGAACAACTTTGATCTTCCGGCATTATCAATGCGCAACATTCCGGCTCCCCTGCTACCAAACCATAATTGCCCCAGCTTATCTTCAAATACCGTAAGAAAACTCGTGTTGTCAATGGCAACAGGAAGCGCCTGCTTAACGATCTTATCACCTACCAGTAAATGAATTCCGCCAAACCTGGAACAAATCCAAACCCTGTTCCTGCTATCACAATAAATGGCCTGAACACTATTGGTGGTAAGTCCGTCCTCTTTATTATAAAGCCGGTCAATTTTCTTTAGTTTCCTGTTATAACGGTTAAGCCCATTCGATGTTCCGATAAATATATACTGCTCATTCCCTCCTAATGACAGTACCAGTCCATCAGATAAGCCTTCCGCTGGTGAAATGATGGTTTCTTCCTTACCGTTGATCATTATCAGGCCTTTACCGGCCGTTCCCACCCAGGTTTCACCACTGTTATGCTGGTAAATGGGCAATGTTATCAATTCAGATACACTGAATTGGGATGGTAACATGGTTACCTGCGCCGGTCTCATCTGAATGAGACCGGAAGAATTGGACCCCATCCATATTTCTTCCTTATTTGCTGCGAGAACGGATTTAATACCATCGCTGGCAATTTGTTTCTGGGCGGGTGAAATCAGCTTACCGCCTGTATACACCTGGAAACCGGAACTTCGTGTGCCTATCCACATTTCATTGTCTTCACCAATGGCCAGGCAATTGATAAAGTTTTCTTTTAAACCGTCGTTTATGGTGAGGTGCAGCGGATCCTTTCCTAAGCGGTATAAGCCATCATCAGCAGTACCTGCCCAGATATTATATTCTTTATCTATTGCAACAGAGGTTACGTGCTTTCCGGCCAGTAACTGGTAGGGCATTACGGAGCCGGTTGCAACATTCAGTTTGAATAATCCTTTATGTGAACCAATAATGATATTATCATAATACCACCTGATCTCTTCAATGGCTCCTGAACGCAAATGATCCCAGGAAGAATAAGCCTTAATGGAATCCCCATGGAGATAAAAAAGAGAACCCTTACTGGTTCCAATAAAAAGTTTTTGATCAAGGCTAATTTCAATGCAGGATATCCATCCTCCGTCAATCTTATTCCTCATGTCATAAGTTGACATTTCATTCTGGTCTACCCTTAGTATGGAATTTCTTGATGAGGCCCAGAGTACATTACCCGACTGGGAAATATCATAAAAAACGGAAGAATACAAACCTTCCGTATTGGATTCATTTGTTACATTAAAACCAGATCCATCAAACCGTATCAGTCCTTCTTCCGTTGCGGCCCATAAATATCCCTTTACATCTTTTGCTATATCATTGACGGTATTTTGAGGGAGTCCCTTTTGATTATCCCAGTTACGCAAAACAAATTGCTGATCATAAAATGACCTGGCCTGGCCAGATGATTTTATTACAGTGAAAATTGTGCAAACAGAAATAGCAAATAATTTCAGATACTGGTTCGTCAACATGCATAGGTTTTAAAACAGGGTTAAAAAGCCCGGTTCTTGGAATAACTGGTTGTTTTGGTTTGATGGCAGGGAATCAAATCTAATATTAAAGTCAGCAGAAAGCTTTCAAATAATGTTTTAACATGATCTGATAAGAATAATCACTTACTGATAATATAATTTATGCTTGAGGTAAGCCCGTGTTGAAGAGTCTACATTAGCCAGCATATTCAGGGAAACACCGGCTCCGTTGGCAAGTGTTTCCAAAGAGGCAATGGTGGTAAGGTAATTTCTCCAGGCTTTCCTTCCGGTTGTATTGGTACTGTATAAACTATTATCGTTTGGCATATTTACAACAAGAATGGTTGCACTGGTATCAATTCGCTGGATATCGTTGTTCCCTTTTGGAATGATCAGGGCCATCTTCCAGATCATTTTGGGCACGGTTACATGTCCATTATTAATGGTGGAAGCTTCACCGGCGCTTCCTCTACCGCCTTCACCATAGTTACCCATTATCACATAAGCTTCGTTGTTGCTGCCAACCATGGTATTTCTTATATGGTCTTCCAATGCAGCCCAGGGGCCCTGGTTCAGCATGGGGGACTGGGGAATTATGTTGGTCATCAGAAAAGTGGAGGAATTGGCAGGCACACTACTGGTTCTGTCCGCACTTGGACAATTATGTCCCCTGTCAAATCCACTACCTGTATAGCTGCT
The DNA here is from genome assembly GCA_946886475.1 of uncultured Chitinophagales bacterium. The sequence goes on from CAMPIQ010000049.1 coordinate 6,043, forward strand.
ATGGGTTACCGCGTACCACCATTCGGACGGAAGCTGGTCCGGACGGAAATCATCCTGGCGTGGCGTACTTCCCAGGTCTGCACTTTCGAGGTGCCAGGCTACCCACACAGGAATTCCTTTGGAAGCATGGTAAGCTATCTTATAGTACTGGTTATCTTTTAAATAATTACTGCCGGATGTCAGTTCAGACTTTGCATTTGTTGGGTTACCCAACAGCATATGATCATTATCCTGCAGCGTTGGAGCCGGAGGGTTGGGCAATGGAGTTGGATCCGGATCAGGCGGAACGGGATTATTTTGTGGAACCTCTTTTTTACACGCTGTAAGCAGTAAGGCCAAAAAGCAGGTGAGAACGAGCAGGTGTCTTTTCATAAAGAGGCAAGATAAAATCAAAAATCTAAAGAAAATTATACGTCTGGTTACTAATTCAAAATTATGATCACAGATCAACAGCTACCTGTAAAAAAAGGGGCCGCACTTATGAGACGGCCTCTTTATATATTCAGTTTATTTAGTACTGAGGAAGGTGTCAATCCTCCTGAGCAGGAAATCATAATGGTCAGGAACCGGATTTTTTATTTTGATCCCTTTTATTATCAAAGCCCTGATATCTTTTAATTCCCCAAGTACCAGGCTTTCCACTTTGAACAGTTTATCTGATGCTCTAAAATCAATGTATTGAAAATAAATATTGTTTTCCGAATGAACTTCTGCAAATGGCAACAGCTTTTCATTTTCAAAAGGAATGCAGGGCGCTGATTGAGCATAAGGAATGCCTATCCTGTTCAGGGCAACTGCCTGTTTGCCTCCGGCAGGTTTCCCAAACTTTGACATATTGATCAACCTGTCAACATAAATGGACTGCAACATCTGCAGGTAAAAATCAGGCGTTTTTCCCGTAGTGGTTTCACTGAACAAATTATTTCTGATGTCGTTCAACAGTTCATTTGCACTATACGCGGCTGTTCCATTTTCAACTTTATTATCAATGAGGTAGGCCATTTTACCGTTATTGAGCAGGTCACGCTGGAAACTGGTGGTATAGAATCTTTCAATATAACTGCTTACCGGGATCAGCTTTCTTATACCATTTACATTATTAACAATGTTGAGATCGAAAGTAGAAGTTTTCAGATCGATCCACTGAGGCATGTCACGGTATTGCTTTAAAATGAAATCAACGGATTGCTGCTGTATGTTTTTTGGAACATGCGTGTACCTGCTTTCTTTCTGGCCCTGTATGGGATATCGCTGGTAGATACCTGCTATATTGGTTGATACATGGTCAACATACCGTTCGTATTGTTTGAGCACTGCATTATAATGGTCTTCAACAGCTTCATATGATTCTCCCTTTTCTCCAAGCCATTCTCTGAGATGTGATAATATGTATTTCACATTCTTTACGCCATACTCACTTGCTTTGATTACATCATCTCCCAGACTTTCTCTCATTGCGGAAGGATCACTTCCATTCACATCTCCTTCACCGAATCGGTATACAGGATCACCCAGGTGTTTTTCAATCCATTTGTTTAACACCGGAACTTCAGCAGCGGCACTGGAAGCGTCAGGAATGGGTTTGTACCCCCATCTTATTGCATAAATATCATAGGCGCCAAGTAAAGGAGGTGTAAGCTTTACGCCTTTGTCGCCAGGTTGTGCAACGTAATTGTTACGGGCATAATCCATTATGGAAGGTGTTGTTCCATATTTCTGAGTAAAGCTGGCGCTTCTCAATGAATCAACCGGGAAGGCAAAGGAAGCAGCCATATTATGGCGAAGTCCAAGCGCATGTCCTACTTCATGGGCTACCACATACCGCAGCGCTTCACCAAGAATTTCATCTGAAATTTCGGTTGTCCTTACCCGTGGATCATTGGCGGCAGTTTGTGCAAACCGCCAGTCGCGCAGGAGCTTAAAAATATTATGGTATATAATGATATCCGATTCCATGATCTCCCCCGAACGCGGGTCGGTTACAGAGGGTCCCTTGGCATTTGGAATATCAGAAGCCGTATAACGGATCACTGAATAACGGATATCTTCAGGATTGAAATCCGGGTCATTTTCCGGAACATCTTTGGCAACTATGGCATTTTTAAAACCGGCCGCTTCAAAAGCAGGCAACCAGTCTTTTATTCCCAGTTTAATGTATTGAACCCATTTGGCCGGAGTGCTTTTATCGATATAAAATGTAATTGGATTTTTCGGTTCCACCAGGATTCCCTTTCCCATCAAATGCGCTTCACCTTCTTTTGGTTCAAGCCTCCACCTGCTGATGTAATATTTTTCAGATACGGGATTATCTTCATTGAAATCGCTGTAGGATCTTACAAAATAACCCACACGGTCATCTGCAAACCGTGGCTGCATGGGAACTTCAGGCAACAGCACCATACTGCGGTTTACCAGTATAGTATAGGTATTATCACCTTCCGTATAGGTAAGCATGCTTCTGACCTCAATATTTTTTTCAAAACTTTGCATGGAATGAAGAAAGGAGCGTTCGGCTTCGAGCTTGTATTTTTTACCCTGAACTCCAAGTGCAAGCAGCAATGGATTTTGAGCAAATGGTGTCAGCTCTTTTATATCTGCAACATAAAGTTGTTTGATATCTACTATGGAGCTCATTCCAAATTTACCCTTTGCCTTAATGGGAAAAGACATGAGAATGGGATCAAGGGTCTGAAGTAAAAGCGCCTGTTGAAATGCGGTGTCCTCTCCACTGAAACGCATTACATTTCGTGTAGTAACTTTTTTAAGTAACAGCGACCTGCCGTCTGGTGTTATATCCCACACTACCATTAAACCGGGTTGGGCATTATCTCCTGCTACCATCGGATCGATCTCACTGCTGCTCATTGCCGCTCGTCTTGAAACAATCAACATATCCTTATTTAAAAGACTGTCGGGAATTTCAAAATAATAGTTGGCATTTTCCCGATGGATGATGAATAAGCCCGTGTCGGAAACCGGCCTGGATTTAAAAAACGCATCGAATGTTTTGATGGCGCCTGATTTTTCAGTTGCGGAATCCTTTTGCGCATTAAGCTTTTGTGATATGCCAGTGTTCAATGCCACAACAAGAAAAAGAGCCTTAAAGGATAGAAATAGGTTTTTGTAATTGTTCATCAGATGGACGATTTGATAAAATAAAAAATGGCTTCTCTTTCAGCAGTTGGTTGAAAAAATCCGGAAAGCCTTCCACCTGCCGTTTTGCAGGAAGGAAGGCATTAAATGATAGCCGGATGGCCTGTATCAAAGGATTAATATCCTGGGTTTTGAACACCAAATAATGCATTCCCCTGAATTTCAGCTTCAGGTATCGGAAGAATAAACTGGTCCTGGCTGGTAACCGTTGGTTTTATGGTCATGATCTTATTGAAACGGATAGCTGCAAACCATTCGCTGCCATTTTCAAAGGCCAGTTCTTTTACAATCTCCTTATAAATCTCATCAAGTAGTTCATCCATTGTGGCAGCAGCAGATGTTTGCGGCGAACCAAATGCTCTTGACCTTACAACAAGCAAAGGCGCTTTGGCTTCATCAAGAGCAGCCCCGCTTCTCGCCAGTGCTTCGGCCTTTATCAGGTACATTTGTGCAAGACGGAGAAAATAGGTTGGAGAGAAAAATGTATCATTATTCACTTTTAAAATGGCACTGTTCGCAGGGCTATAGGTTGCTGCAATTCTTGGATCACCTGCCATCAGATTTTTAAATAAAGGACTGGCTATACCATGACGGCTGCCATAAGTAAATTTCTTCCTGTCAAGTGTAAAAGTTACTTCATCCGTGGCTCTCATAAAGATCATTTCAGACGAATTAAATCCATCAGAAAATACTTTATCATAAGTAGGACTCAGACTTCTTGCGTTACTTGAAATAACTTCATCAGCAGTTGTTGCGGCTGCCGCATATTCACCCTTAAATAATAATACTCATGCCTTTAGTGCCTTTGCGGCAAGACCTGACATGAATATAGGCTTGGAAAAAGCCGGGCCATGTTGAATGGCACAGTCAAGATCGGAAAGTACCTGCTCATATACTTCGGCCACCGTACTTCTTGCAATATATCTTGTTGTAAAGTTTACCGGTTCGGTTCTGATGATCACACCAAATGCACTGTTTACATCATAGTACTGGCCAAAGAAACGAAGTGCATCAAAATGCCCCATAGCTCTTAAAGCCCTGGCCTGTGCAGTAATGGAATTTTTCTCGGCCTGCGACATTTCACCTTCAGGCAATTCTTCAACAAGCTGAATGACCCAGTTAGCCTGGTTGATCAGTTTATAAATAGCTATCCAGCTGTTATTGACATCAGCAAGGTCTGGCTGAACATTGTTATCGCGGAATTGCAGATTCACCAGAAAACCGTTTCTTGCCATATATCCACTCATGGTAGCAGGTATCATTTCGGAGATATGCATATAGTAATACTGGTCGTGCAACATGGCATAAGCGCCATTAAGCAGGTTCCTTGCGCCTTCGGCAGTATGTGCTACATTTTCAGGAACCAGGTTATTTGGCGGATTGCGATCGATTACATCTGTAAGTTTCTTACACCCTGTTAATAAGATTATCAGAAAACTAATTAGAAAAATATTTTTCATGATCATTTTTTAAATCATTAATAATTAAAAACCTATTCTAACACCAGCTGAATAAACTTTCGAAATCGGAAAGCGGCTGTTGTCAAGTCCTGTACTTACATCATCATTATACAGGTTGCTGGTTTCAGGATTGGCTCCAGGATATTTTGTAACAGTAAACAGGTTGGTGCCGCTTACATAGATCATTGCGCTTTTCATAAACCCTGTTCTTCCAAGCAGGCTTACAGGCAGGGTGTATGAGAGATGAATATTTTTCAGTCTCAGGTAAGAAGCATCATGAACATAAAAACTGGATATCTTGGCATTGCCATTAGGATCACCATATACTACCCTGGGTTGATCGGTAGGATTTTGGGGAGTCCAGCGATTCATTACTATAAGCATTTTATTTTCCTGGGCAGCAGAATTAAAATTGATTGCTGAACTTTGTGTTCCCCAGCGAAGATCGTTACCCACCGTATAGGTAAACAAACCCGATAAACGGAAACCTTTATATTCCATCGTATTGGTAAAACCACCGGAAAATTCAGGGAGCGCATTGCCAATAATTGTCTGGTCTGAACTGGTAACCCTTCCATCGCCATCAATATCTTTAAATCTGATATCACCAGGTGATGTTGCAGCTACCTGGTAAAAACCTGTTGAAGAACCTGCATTAAGGGCATCAATTTCTGCCTGTGTCTGGATGATGCCTTCTGCCACATAACCATAAATCAATCCAATGGACTCTCCCACTTTCAACCTTGAACCTGTATTTGGAGGATCAATGAAACCATCTGTTTTGTTCAGGAAATCATCATTCAGTTTTACAAGCTTATTGGTGTTCCTGGAAACGTTGAAACCAATATTCCAGTTGAAATTTTTATTCCGGATGATATCACCATCCAGTGATAATTCAACACCTCTGTTCTGCGTATTTCCAAGATTACCTATCACAGTTGTAAAACCTGTATTGCCTGGCGTCTTGAAAAAATAGAGAAGGTCGGATGTATTCTTTTCATATACATCGAATGCTCCATTCAGCCTGCTGTTGAAAAAAGAAAAATCAAGACCGATATCCGTCTGCCTTGTCAGCTCCCATTTCAGGCGGCTGTTACCCAACTGGTTTTGAATTACTGCAGGCAATCCTCCATAATTAGAAGCCTGGAATAGTGTACGCCATTGGTAAGCACCAAAGTTTTGCTGTCCTGTTACACCCGTACTGGCTCTTAATTTCAGGTCGTTTATAAATTCAACATTTTCTAAAAACTTTTCATTTGAAATTCTCCATCCTACAGCAACGGTTGGGAAAAAAGCCCATTTATTTTCTTCTGCGAATTTGGAGGAACCATCAGTTCTTGCTGATAATGTAAGCAGGTACCTGTTGTCATACTGATAATTGATTCTTCCGAAATAGGATATCAATCCGCTTTCAACCCTGTTGGAAGCAATAGCAAAATCCTGTGTGGCACTTGACAGGTTGGTAAGCACCACATCCTGCGGGAATCCTTCACCGGAAGCCTGGATAAACTCGTTATTATCACCCTGCCATGAAGCACCTACAATACCGGTAACATCGTGAACCGTATTGAATGTGCGGTTATAATTCAAAGTATTTTCCCAGAGGTGTGACAAAAACTGGCTGGAGCTTTCCTGTGCAAAGCCAGGTCCGGGACCATTGCGGGTAAATCCACCGGTAAACGTATGACTGGGGTAAAAGCTTCTGAACTTTCCCTGATTATAATTTATGGCTAAAGAAGATTTGAATCTGAAATCCTTTGCAAATTTTAATTCTCCATAAACAGAACCAAGCAATAAACCTGTCTGATTATTATTGGTGGCTGTAGAAAGGGCAACAGGGTTTTCAAAATTATGATAATCAGAAAAACTATAATTGCCATTAGCATCGTATACAGGAAGGTCGGGCCTGAAAGAATAGATCCTGGATAACAGGCCGCCATCAGGTGAACCCTGTTTTGAAGAGGAAATATTTATAGATGTACCCAAATTAATATTCTTCGATACTTCCATGTTCAGATTAACAAGGAAAGAGTATCGGTTAAAAAAGGAATTCTCAAAACTTCCCTGCTGGTTTTGCGTACTCAGGGCAGTATAATATCTTAATTTATCAGAAGCACCTGAAATAGAGAAGTTCAGATTTTTAGTGTAAGGGTTGGAAGGAGTAATTTCATCAGCCCAGTTGGTATTTGCATTTCCAAAATAACTGCCGTTGAGTATATCCTGTACGATAGCAGCTGTGGAAGTACTGTTCTGCGCAGCTTCCGTCCATATCTCACGGAATTGCTGGGCATTCAGCACTTCTTCAGTTTGTGCTTTCTGGTAACTAAATGATGAGCTCAGGTTATAGGTTGGCCTGCCTCTTCCCTTTTTTGTTGTGATGATCACCACACCGTTGGCTGCCCTTGAACCATAAATTGCAGTTGCGGATGCATCTTTCAACACAGAAATAGATTCTACATCTTCGGGATTTAGATTTCCTAACGGGCTGCTCAATCCCTGTTGCAGCAGTGAATTATTAAATGCAGAACCATCATCAGGAATGTTGCCTTCCGGTACTACCGGAATACCATCTATTACATATAATGGCTGGTTAGACCCAAGAAGGGATGAACTTCCCCTGATCCTTACCCTGGTTGCGGCACCAGGCTGACCAGATTCCTGGAGCACCATAACGCCGGCTGCCTTTCCCTGTAATGCCTGTTCTATATTGATTGTTGGAGGAAGGTCAGCGATCTCTTTACCGGAAATGGTGGACACAGATCCGGTCAGATCTTTTTTGGCCTGCGTTCCATAAGCTATCACCACTACCTGGTTCAACTGGTTTTGCTGGGGCTCAAGTGTAATATTGATTGTTGCCTGGTTACCAACAGCAACCTGCTGAGGCACAAAACCAACGTAGGTAAAAACAAGAACGTCCCTTTCAGCAACACTTATAGTATACCTCCCGTCTGTACCTGTGGTGGTTCCTGTTCCAGCCTTCGTAGCCTGAATATTAACTCCCACCAAGGGTGCATTGCCTGCAGACGATAAAACGATGCCCGAAACAATATGCTGGTTGTTGTTATCGGATGCAGCCGGATTATTCGATAAAACATTATCAATAACGTTTGAGGAAAGTGGAATATTTTTTTCATCATTCCTGACAATCGTATAATGATTGACATCAACATAGAGGAATAAAAGCTGGTTAGGATATAAAATGCTTTTCAATACATCCTCAACCGGTTTACCTTTCAGAGATGAAACATCAACAGTTGTTGTCTTTCCCGCAACTACCGACCTTTCATAAACGAAGCGGGTCCCGAATACGCTGGATACTTCATCAAGCGCTTCTTTCACCGGAATGGAAGTCTGCGCATGAATACTCTGTACAGGTAATAAAGCAAATATTACCACACAAAGCACAACAATTTTTTTCATGTTTTTCTTTTTTGGTTTGATCAGAATTTGTAAGCTATTCTCTGTTTTTAATAGTGAGCCGGCGTCCGTTCTTCTTTATATCAACATCCAGGATGTTTGATAATACAAATAGAACGTTGTCTTCATTTTTCATAGGTATGGTACCGTCAATTCTTCTGTTACCTATTTCAGCATCCTGAAGTATGATCTTATAACCATATACATCTTCTAGTTCTGTAAGTATTTCCGATACACTGGTATTATTCGTGAGCATTTTATTTTCTGTCCAGTCTTTGAAATACACCGGGTCCTTCACAATTTTTCTAAGCTGTTTTTTGTCATGACTGTATTCAGCAAGTTCTCCGGGAGAAAGAATGAGTTGCTGAATTGTGTCAGATTTTACCTGAATCCGGACACTTCCTCTTTCCAGTGAAATCTGAGTCACGCCTCTTCTTTCTTTCACATTGAATGCAGTACCCAAAACTTCAACCTTCAACTGGTTTGTATGTACAATAAATAATTGTGCAGGAAGCATGGCATTTTCAGTATTGCTTACATGCGCAACATCAAAAAATGCTTCACCTTTTAAATACACTTCCCGCGGATCACCATCCGGCCATTTACGCATGTATTCGAGCGTGGAATTAGCGTTAAGCCGGATAACCGTTGAGTCGGCTAATGATACTTTTTTCAATTGTCCATTGCCGGTTACCAGCATTCTTTCGTCTGAACCTGTATTTCCGAATAAAAGGATCCCGGTAATTACAACGGCAATAGAAATGGCTGCAGCATAATACCATGTTCTTTTATTTTTAAAGGACACCAGTTTGCCCTGTTTCCTGCCTATAGAAGTATTGATCTTTGACCACAAATAATCTTTATCAGCAATGGCGGGTTCTATTCTGGAAACGGATAAAATAATTTCAAGTTGCTCCCGGGCTGCAAGAAAGGCATGGAGGTTCCGGGGCTGGCCTGCCATCCATTGTTTCCAGAAAGATTCAGATTCATCAGACCTGTGTTTTACCCAGGAAATAAAATAACTATCCTGTAGAAATTCGTCTGTACTATAAAATTCGTAATTGGTTGTCATAGTTTCCATTCCCCTTAAAACAGGAAAACGCTCACTATTAAGACAGCAATACCCGGGCTTTTACCCCACGCAGGTAAAAAATTTTTAAAAAAATCTTATCCTGCTGAATCAGATGCCGTTTAAAACCTCTTCGCGTACCAAAGCAAGAAGTATCAATAGTGCAGTTGTGGAAATGGATAGCATATCCCGGAGAGACTCCAGTGACCTTGCAGATAATTTGTATGCTCCTTTAATAGTAATATCCATCACTGAAGCAATCTCGTCATATCCAAGTTCCTCGAAATAACGCAGGTATATCATTTCTTTCTGGCGGGGACTAAGCTGGTCCATGGCCTGAAGCAATCGCTGACGGCGGTCAGTTTCCTCCAGTTTTTTGAAATATTGCGATTCTGTGGAAAACCTCAGTTCAAAAAAAAGATCATCTTCAGGATTAACTGATCTGGTTTTTTTACCGGATTGTAGTTTGTTGTTCAATATCCTTCTTAATGAAACCAGCAAATAGGCTTTAAGATTTTCAACAACTCCAAGATCATTTCTTTTGGTCCAGATTTTTACAAAAAGGTCGTGAATGGAATCCATCACCAAATCCTTTTCAGAAGCCAGCCTGAGTCCATATTCATAAAGATTGGTGAAATAGAGCTGATAGATTTGGGCATAGGCTTCCCTGTTGCCATTTTTCATTTCCTGAAACAATACATCCGGGTTTCCGGAATCTTCCATGGAAACAATTTAAGGCCTTCAGGCCTGTCAGCAAAGTTTGTTTCTATTGGCAGGCTGAAAAAAGCGGTGAATAAGCCTGGGGTTGGTTAGCTGAATATTGTTGAGGGTGGTTTAATGCCTCAAAACCTGAACTGTACCCTCCATGTAAATACATTATCGCGGACATCCTTTGTAAATCCCGCCATGGCCGTGTTTTCATTTCTTACGATATCATAATACAACAGTATTTTGAGGTTATCATTAAGGTGATGGTTCATACCAAATCCAAAGGTGGCAAATCTGATATCTGCTTCAGAAAAATTAGTTCCGGTTTTGCCAATTTCCATTTCGCTCACATCAGTATTAGGGTCATACCAGTCGTATTTGGCAACGAGTTCCCACCTTTCATTGATCAGATTTTGAATTAAATAGAAAAAAGCACCATCAAATGACCTTATATACGTTGGATAAACGGGTAGTTCACCGGGGTTGACCGTAGTTTCAAAACTGCCAGGCTGAATACCGCTCCAGTATTCTGTCCGCAGTTCAGTTTTACCCCATGCATGTCTGAATTCGACCTGCAGATCCGCGCCGTAATACTGGCGTGGAGCCTTATCACCAATATTAGATAAGCTGGAATCCACAATAAACCGCTTGTTATTTCCGGCTATCCCCGTTTCGTATTTGTATTGGGTTGGCTGCACCCAGCCGCCATTTAAAAAAGAAAGTCCTCCGCTTATTCTGGTGTTTGATCCGGCAGAAAAAGGTTTGAGTACAAGCCGGCCGATTATATCTTTAAATGAATCAAATTCTGCAGGACCTGATTTTCCCTGTCCGTTAAAAATGCCCACATCCAATTTTAATTGTAGCTCCTTTCTTCCAGGTTGCTGGGATTCATAGGTGATCGCGGCACCAAGGTCACGCTCGCTGGGCATCAGTATCTGAGACATTCTGCCTCTTTCCGGTGATTCCCTGTATGAGGAAGACAAGTTCACTTCATATCCAAAAGGGCGTGCAAACATCCCAGCTGTAAATGAAAAATTCGCTTTTAGGGGTTCGAAAATTCTTACGAACATGTCACGGACGTTCAGGTTTCGTTCGGTCGCTTCAAACTGGAAAGTGAAAAGTGCCGCAGGAATATTACCCTTTTTGCCAGGGATCCGGTAGTCGATTTTCATGCGTGCGCGTCTGATCATGAACCTGTTATTACTGAATTCGCGGAAATCTCCCCCGGCATAACTATCTATGCCTTTTTGCCGGGCCACCTGAAACTGTGGTTGTATATAACCGCTAAAACTCATATTCTCCATTTTTTTTAAAAACGGCCTTAGCGTATCTCTGATGAATAAAGATGAATCATAATCTGTAATGAATCTTTGCGCATGGGCATTGGACATTGTGGCCAGCATAATAATTGCAAGGCTGGCAATGAAAGGTGTGAAAGCTAATTTCATCCTCAAATTCTTTTTAGCATGGTTTATGAATCTGCAAACTGCTATAAGGTGCAAATATGGTATATTATGTAATTATTAATTCTAAGTTCTCTGTCAGGCTCGCAACAATTGAACCTAACTTTGCAAAACTTTTAAAAAGACAAGTATGAACATTTTCGCTAGGTTACTGGCTCCTAAAAACAAAATATTTTATGAACTCTTCGAAAAAAGCGCAGATAACGTAAAACAGATGGGCCAACTCCTTACGCAGGTTATTGGAGAACCTGATTTTGATAAAAGACAAGGCATCATTTCGCAGATGGAGGATGTTGAACATGCCAATGATGAACTCACACATTTATTATTTACCGAGCTTGGAAGGAATTTTATCACACCATTCGACAGGGAAGACATCCATTATCTGGCATCAGCACTGGATGATATAGCCGACTATATTTTTGCGACCTCAAAAAAAATAAATTTCTACAGGGTTAATCCCAATGACATAGGAATGCAAAAGCTCAGCGAGATCATACTTCAAAGCTGTATTGAAGTTCGCAAAGCGGTGGGAGAATTAAGGAATATGAAAAACATGCGCCTGATTACAGAATCACTTGTAAAGATCAACAGCCTGGAAAATGAGGCCGATGACATATTCGATATGAGTATTGAGAGATTGTTTGCCATTGAGCCAGATGCCAAAGAGGTGATCAAGAAAAGAGAGATCTACCAGGTAATGGAAACGGCAACTGACAAATGCGAAGATGCTGCTAATGTTATTGAATCTATCATTGTAAAATATGCCTGAAGGCACAACCTGGAAAATACGGAAGATGAAAAGAAGGAGTTGCTCCATTTTCAAATTTTCTCATTTTCAAATTTTCAAATTCTTTAGATGACCCTTATTATAGTTGTAATAGCTCTGGCCCTGATCTTCGATTACATCAATGGCTTTCATGATGCTGCCAATTCCATAGCCACTATTGTATCTACCAAGGTATTGACACCCTTCCAGGCCGTTCTATGGGCAGCTGTTTTCAACTTTGCTGCTTTTTTTATTTTTAAGGACCACGGTGTTGCCAACACGGTGGCTAAAACGGTAAAGGATGAAGTGGTAACCGGGAACATTGGAATGGTTGTTATTTTTTCGGGTCTCATTGCTGCCATCATCTGGAACCTGTTGACCTGGTGGTTTGGCATACCTTCTTCTTCTTCGCATACCCTTATTGGTGGTTTTGCCGGTGCGGCGGTTGCATTTGGAGGTTTTGAGGCTATCAACAGTGACCCGATCATAAAAACAGCCATCTTCATTATTGTAGCGCCTCTTGTGGGTGGCTTTATAGCTTTTATCCTTTCACTCTGGTTTTTATTATCCTTCCGAAAAGATATTCTGCCCAAACTGGTTTCACTTGCCGTGCTGGCAGGTGTTGGATATTTTCTTTATACCCATTTAGTTCTTGACAGGGCAGAACTGGCAGCCAATACTGATTACGAAAGCTATGTATGGCAATTGATCTTTTATACCAAGAATTTTAAATGGATACTGCTTTCATTTATCCTTATTATCATGGCCGTATTTACATTCTGGCTTAATACCCTGAATGCCCACAAGTCAAATGTCTGGTTCAAAAGACTGCAGCTCATTTCTTCAGCGGCATTCAGCATTGGGCATGGTGGAAATGACGCGCAAAAAGTAATGGGTATCATTACGGCTGCATTAATTGCCAATGGAAGCATTACCAGCTTTGACGAAATGCCCACCTGGGTTCCGTTATCCTGCTATGCGGCTATTGGTCTGGGTACCATGAGTGGTGGATGGAAGATCGTTAAAACTATGGGAACACGCATTACCAAGGTTACACCATTCGAAGGGGTGGCAGCAGAAACAGCAGGTGCTGTTACTTTGTTTGTAACCGAAGCTTTGAAAATTCCGGTTAGTACAACGCATACCATCACCGGTGCCATTATGGGTGTTGGAGCTACAAAACGATTGTCTGCTGTAAGATGGGGTGTTACTATAAATCTGCTTTGGGCCTGGATACTCACTATTCCGATCAGTGCATTGCTTGCCGCTGGAATTTTCCTGCTGGCAAAGATGTTTCTATAATTTTATTTTACGAGTTTTGCCGCCAATAAACAAAACGAATGGCTAAGATCCTTGTTACCGGTGGCTGTGGGTATATAGGCACACACACAATTGCAGACCTCATTGAAAACGGTTTTGAAGTAGTAAGCGTTGACAATAATTCCAGGTCGGCCGCTTCCTTATTAAAAGGCGTAGAAAAGATCACTGGCAAACAGGTTAAAAATTACAAGGTTGACCTTTGCAATTTTGACGACACTTTCGCCATCTTCCAGGAAAATACAGATATCACCGGCATCATTCATTTTGCTGCTTATAAAGCCGTTGGAGAATCGGTTGAAAAACCTTTAATGTATTTTGAGAATAACCTGAATTCCCTCATCAACCTTTTAAAATGCGTTCAGGAATTTGGAACGCCCTGGTTTGTATTTTCTTCTTCCTGTACCGTTTACGGAGAACCGGAACAACAAATGGTTACCGAGAACACGCCTACAAAACCGGCAGCTTCGCCATATGGTTACACAAAACAAATGGGCGAACAAATACTGGGTGAATTTAAAAACGCAGTGGATACAAAATTTATCATTTTAAGATATTTTAATCCGGTAGGTGCACATCCCTCTACACTAATTGGAGAAATGCCAATAGGCAGACCACAGAACCTGGTTCCTGCTATCACTCAGACAGCTGTGGGTAAGCTTCCGAAGATGACGGTACATGGAAATGATTATCCAACAAGAGACGGAAGCTGCGTACGCGACTATATACATGTTTGTGATATTGCACATGCCCATACGCTGGCCATCAAATACCTGGAAGAAGAAAAAAATGATTCTAATTGCGAGATCTTCAACCTGGGAACCGGTTTGGGTGTAACCGTTCTGGAAGCTATTCATTCTTTTGAAAAAATAAGCGGCGTTAAACTCAATTATGAGATAGGGCCCAGAAGGCCTGGTGATATTATGGCTATCTATGCCAATAATGACAAAGCACGCAACAAACTTGGATGGGACCCGAAATATACACTTGATGAAATGATGGATACCGCATGGAAATGGGAACAGAAACTCAGGGAAGATGAGGAGATGTTTACTTCTTCTCAGAGTGAACTGAATTAAATAAAGGTTAATGGCATTCTTACTTGTAAACACATTCAACTGATGTTTGTTTAAAACAACAGATTATCAACCACCTCCATCAACTGGAACTATCCTTACATTTGCCCCTTAAGAAATTTAAAAAATGCTCAAAGACATTCAGCCTACAGGCAAAAAAGACACAAGAAGCGGTTTTGGAGATGGGATCGTGGAAATTGCCCGCAAGAATAAAGATGTTGTTGCCCTTACAGCCGACCTGGCAGGTTCACTGAAGCTGCAACAGTTTATGAAAGAATTTCCTGAACGCTATATCCAGGTTGGAATTGCTGAAGCCAATATGATGGGCATAGCTGCCGGACTTACCATCGGAGGTAAAATTCCTTTTACAACCACCTTTGCCAACTTCTCAACCGGCCGGGTGTACGACCAGATACGCCAAAGCATCGCTTACAGCGGAAAAAATGTAAAGATTTGCGCTTCTCATGCGGGCCTCACGCTGGGTGAGGATGGTGCCACCCATCAGATACTTGAGGATATCGGCATGATGAAAATGCTACCCCACATGACGGTAATTGTTCCATGTGATTACAATCAAACCAAGGCAGCCACCATGGCCATTGCCGAATTTCATGGTCCTGTTTATTTGAGATTTGGACGGCCGGCCTGGCCCATTTTTTCAAATCCGGAAGAGCCCTTTGTGATCGGCAAAGCCCAGCAATTTTCTGAAGGCACTGATGTAACCATTTTTGCCTGCGGCCACCTGGTATGGAATGCCATACAGGCTGGTGTAGCCTTAGAGGAAAAAGGCATCAGCGTTGAAGTGATCAACCTTCACACCATAAAACCACTTGATGAAGAAGCCATTTTAAGATCCATCCGCAAAACCAAATGTGCCGTAACGGCCGAGGAACATAATATCTATGGAGGAATGGGTGATGCGGTTGCGCAGGTTGCAGCCAGGAATTTCCCTGTACCGATAGAATACATAGGTACACACGATACTTTCGGAGAAAGCGGAACACCTGCTGAACTTCTAAAAAAGTATGGACTTGATGTTCCCGATATTATTGCCGCTGCGGAAAAAGTGATAGGAAGAAAGGGGTGAATTTTAGGTTTAAGGTTAAAGGTTCTTTACTCTAACAAACCTTACTGAAACACGGATTGCATTATAACCAGGCCGTAACCTTAAATCTTTCACCTTATACCCTTTCCAAACAACTAACTTTAATAAAACCTTCCATGGCCTTAACAGACAGATCGGATGCAGATTTATTGATGCAGTTCAGGAAGCCGCAAACGAGGGAAGCAGCCTATACGGCCATTATCAAAAAATACCAGGAAAAATTATACTGGCACATCAGAAGAATGGTAGTAGACCATGATGATGCCAACGATGTATTACAAAATGTATTTATAAGGGTTTGGAACGGACTGGACAATTTCAGGGAAGATTCGCAATTATATACCTGGCTCTACCGTATTGCCACTAATGAAAGCTTAACATTCCTTGAAGGCCAGAAAAAAAGAGCTGCGGTAAGCCTGAGTGATGTGGAAAGCGGATTAAGTAATAAGATCAGGGCCGATAAACATTTTGACCCCAATAAACTGGAATGGAAATTACAGCTGGCCATTCAGCAATTACCTGAAAAGCAAAGAATTGTATTTAGCTTACGGTATTATGACGAGATGCCATATGAAGAAATGAGCAGGGCACTCGAAACCAGTGAAGGCGCCCTCAAGGCTAGCTATCACCATGCGGTAAAAAAAATAGAGGATTACATTAAAAATCATTAAACTTTAAGTCCCGATTTGCGTCTTAAAACCTGAAAATGAATAGCCGCAATACCATATCAGCCGAATTGAAAGCACTTGACAGCCAGCTTTCACCTGGTGTTAACACAAATCCTTACTCAGTACCCGATGGATATTTTGAGGGGCTGGCGGACAGGATCCTGGCCAGGATCAAATCTGATGATGTATCTGCGGAAGAAGAGATTAATTCCCTTTCCCCTTTGCTGGCAGGCTTATCACGCAAAATGCCTTTTGAAGTACCTGCTGATTATTTTGAAGAAACAGGTGGGAACCTGCAGGCTTTTACAACGGAAGAAGAATCGCTGGTCCTTTCATTCATCAGCAGGGAGATGCCCTACCAGGTACCTGCCGGATATTTTGCAGGTTTACCGGATCAGGTACTTGAAAAAATAAATGATAATAAAGTAAAAGTTGTTCCTCTAATGAGGGCTAAGTGGATGCGCTTAGCAGCTGCAGCTGTAATGGCCGGCATCATTACGCTTTCCGGGATATTCTATTTTAATCAGGACAGCACAACGCCTTCAGGGGGTGATGCCATAGCAAAAGAAGTGGAGAAGGTAAGTTCCGAAGAACTTAACGCCTTTATAAAAAACAATACAGGTCTTACCACAACTCCTGAGCAGAAATCAGCTGTAACTGAAGAAGCAAGAGCCTTGCTTGATGATGTTTCTGATAAAGAACTTGAAGCATTTTTATCCAATATCCCTACTGAAGATTTTCGAATTGCAGATGTGGAGGTCCAGGTCCTCA
>CAMPIQ010000050.1 GCA_946886475.1 uncultured Chitinophagales bacterium
GCATAGGCTACTGTATGCCATACTTCAGGAAATGTAAATGGGTTGCCTAACAGGAATTCCATCATCGCCTTGGTTTCATCACCGGTCTCTCTCGTAAACTCAACATAGATCTGGTAAAAAATATAATTGATACCAGGATAAGAAAGCGCAACGATCAATGCCATCCACCAGAAGGCACGGTATTTCTTTATTTTAAGCCACTCAGTTTTTAACAGGTTACCCATAAGATTTTTATTAGTTGTTGGTTAATTCAAAGAAGCGTGCTTCCAGCCTTTTCTTCTTAAGCAATAAATGATTCAATACGATGCCCTTGCTGAAACAAAAACTGTTTACATCTTCCAGTCTTGCACTGCCTTTAGGTAAATTAATGATTACAGTTCCGGCAGCTGAATTGATACTGACATGTTCGCTAAATTCACGCAATACAGTGGCCAGCATATTTACATCAGCAGCGCTTACTTCCACCACATCTTCGTCCTGCATAATTTCATCAACGGGCCCGGTAGTTAATAATTCACCGGTTTTCAGGATAGCCGCATGTGTACAAACCTTTTCAACTTCATCAAGCAGGTGGCTCGCCATAATGATGGTATGACCTGCATTTTTCAGTTCAACAATAAGTTCCCTGATCTCAGCAATACCTACCGGGTCGAGTCCATTGGTTGGTTCATCCAGCACCAGTACCTTAGGGCTTCCTAACAGCGAGGCTGCAATGGCCAGCCTTTGTTTCATACCAAGGCTATAGGTTTTGAATTTGCTTTTACGTCGTTCATAAAGCTTTACCTTCTGTAAAACTTTATCAATGTCAGACACTTCACCTCTGCCACTAATGATCTGTGTTATCTTAAGATTGTCTGAAGCAGACATATAATGATAGAAATTTGGCGTCTCCAGTAAGGAGCCTATTTTTCTTCTTTGCTCCGGAGAACCCGGTTGGCCAAACCAAAGGAAACTGCCATTGTCGGCTTTTAAAACATCAAGGATGATACTTAATAAAGTGGTCTTGCCACTTCCATTTGGACCAAGAATGCCAAACACGCTTCCTTGTGGTACATCAAAACTGACGCCTTTCAGTGCCTGAATCCGCCCATAGGACTTGCTGATATTCTGTAGCTGAAGTACTGAACTCATTTGCAGATGATTTTGTAATAAGTTTTGAAGATAGTACACAGTCATTATTTATGCAATGTAGATTATACCAAAGACCGCATTCTGTATATAAACCGGTTTTGCCTTTCTTTGCAAGTGATGAAAACCGTTTTGATCACAGGTGGAACAGGCATGCTTGGTACAGCACTTACCAGAGAATTATTAAAAAAGGGTTATGAGGTTATCATACTTACAAGAAGCAACCGAAAAATTAATAAACCCGGGATCACATATGCTACCTGGGATATTGAAAAAGGTACAATAGACCCTGAGGCGATCAGTAATGCGGATTATATCGTTCATCTTGCCGGGGCCAACCTGGCAGGGGGTAGGTGGACAAATAAAAGGAAAAGAATTTTTACTGAAAGCCGTGTCAGATCAGGCGGATTACTTGTTAAAGCATTAAAAGAAATTCCTAATAAAGTTCAGGCTGTGATCAGTTCATCTGCAATTGGTTTTTATGGTGCAGATGAAGATGGCCCTGGCCGTCCTTTCGTGGAAAGCGATCCGCCTGATCATAATTTTCTTGGCCAGCTTGTTCTTCAATGGGAGGAGGCTGTTGGTACTGTAACCTCTTATGTAAAAAGACTTGTGATCTTAAGATTTGCCATGATCCTGAGTACTGAAGGCGGTGCCTTAAAAGAATTCTTAATGCCATTGAAGTTTGGAGTAAGTACCATTTTAGGAAGCGGCCGGCAAATGGTGAGCTGGATACATATTGACGATGCCACAGGGATCATAATGGCTTCCATTGAAAATGAGAACTTAAAAGGTGTGTATAATGCAGTGGCTCCTGATGTTGTAAGTAATAAAGTGTTAATGAGGAAGATTGCATCAAATTTCAATGGATATTATATTAAGGCCCGTGTACCTGCAGGTATAATAAAACTGGTATTTGGTGAAATGAGTATAGAGGTTTTGAAAAGTGCAACAGTGAGTTCTGAAAAGATCATCAATGAGCAATATGAATTTTTATTCCCCGGTCTGGAATCGGCTATCCAAAAACTGGCGGCTTCCTGACCTCTGTTGACCCATATTCACCATGATCCCAATGATAAATATTGGTGAATTCTCCAACCAGTGCCCTGTTATTTCTGAAATCAAGTTTGTGTAATTTCAAATCTTCAATATCCTGTTGTTTTACTTTTCTGTGCATGGGATGCATGGTACCTCCCGTAAACCCTGCCCTCATAGCCGGGTCATACTGATATTGGGGATCAACCAGCGTTCCTCGCGGATACATGATGGCAGGCACCCCTTCTCCCCGGATATCCAGCATCTCAGGATGTGGCAAACCAAGCGTATGTCCATATTCATGTGCTGATGTAGTTGACCCTTTATATAAATTTTCTATGAGGAAGTAACCGGTATTACAACCCAGTCCATCTACAAATGAAATATTACCGTGCACAAATTTTTCGATCCTGAAATAATTATTGCGGGGGTCTGTATTTTTTAAGATTTCAAGTTCTTCAATATATTTTTTCACTTCCGCTGTGACCCGGAATATAATTCTGAAATGTGTATTATGATAGAAGATCACACCTTCCGGTTCGTTCCACATCCTCTCAATTTCTTCACGGATATTTTCAGTCACTTCCTCATCCGCCATGTTACCATAAGTAATGATGTGTGAGAAAATGGTTATGGTGGATTGTTGATAATTGATCTCGGCTTCGCCCATTATTCAAGTTTTAAAGAAAATAATTGAATTGGTTCTGACCTTCCTTTGAGTTCCATAGTTCCGATCTTATCGATATCATAGCCATGTGGCTGATGAAACCCGCTCATAAAATCTTCTGAAAGTATATAAGGTTCGTCAAGCTCATTGCACATGCTCCTGATCCTTGCTGTTGTATTCATGGTATCACCGCAATAGATCAGGTCTTTTTTTATCACACCAATAAATCCTGCCGTTACCTCGCCTGCATGTACCCCTGCTTTGAATTTTGGTTGCTTTCCATATCTTTTCTGGTACCTGGACGACAGTCTTTCAACCAGGAAATAGGTATTGCGGATAAACTTCAGGCTTTTAAGTTTATTCTCCGGAGTATTTAACCAGCTGATCACAATCTCATCACCTACATATTGATAGATCTCCCCATCATTTGCAAGGATGGGAAGGGTTATGTCGTTGAAAAAATTCCTAAGCATCCTGAAATATTTTTCATGTCCCAGGTCTTCTGCAATGGAAGTGGATTCATTGATATCGAGAAAAATAAATATCCTGTTCTCGATCCTCGGTTTGGTGTATTCGCCGCTTAACATGAGCCAAAGCATTCCTGGACCATATTTATCCGTTACTTCAAGCAGGATGATAGAAACAAGCGTCATCAGTCCCATATCAATAAAAAAAGAAACAAATGTGTTTGTATAAACCAGTTTGCTAAAGAAGCTGTCGAAATAAGTTGAAAGGTCCTTGGTATAATTCAGGAAAAAATAGATCATCAGCAAAATGAAGGCGATCACAAAAAACAGGCATAAAGTGATCATCAACTTGATAATGATAGACAGCCATGTTGGCATATGGTGGAAAGCAGGTTTTAAAAAGAATATCAGTACAGCAGTAATGATAAAACCAATAATTCCAAAAATAATGGCAAATTCAGTGAGTGAAACGCTTACGCCAAGGTCATTCCCGGGCTGGATAAGGTTGAAGTAAAATACAATCCCGAAAATCACCCAAATCAGGGAAATGGCAATGAGTGTCCTTAACCGGTAATAAAATAATCTTGTACGCATAGCGCTATCAAGTTATGCAATTGTTGTGCTTGGGATGCGTAAAATATGTGTTCCAATTCTTCGTGACATCCATGGTCCTTCTTTCCTACGTGTAAACCAAATACGCCCTTCGGGCGCTTTGGGGGTGATGAAAAGATCAGAAGAACCACAAAAGGCACGGAGGAATTCAAAATTAAATGATCTGCATGCTTTCTCCCTGTGTTCTGTGGATTTCCCTGCTATCCGTGCCCGTTTTAATTGTGCCAAAGAATTTTGTTGAGTTACTCGGATATGAAGAAGCCGCAACATGCAGGGATAACATAGGTGAGGCCAGCTTAATAATTATTATTGAATCAGGATTTCAATTCTTCCTCCACAGCTTTTAGAAATATCAGTTTCTAAGCGGCTTGCCGCCCTTCAACACACTTTGAATTCTTTCCAGGGTTTTCTTTTCGCCACATAAAGAAAGAAAAGCTTCTCTTTCAAGATCAAGCAGGTATTGTTCGCTTACAAGAGTGGGTTCGCTCAGATCGCCGCCACACATTACATACGCCAGTTTTTTTGCAACAGTGGCATCATGTTCAGTGGCATAATTGGCAGTTTTCATCCCATGAATACCGGCATACAATGCACCCAGGGCCGACCTTCCAAGTACCTTTACATCTTTTTTCTGCACCGGTGTTACATAACCACTTTCATATATTTCAATAACGGATCTTTTGGCCTCGCTTACCCGGCGGCTTTGATTCATCACTATTTCATCCAGACCTTTACGGTATATACCAAGTTGATATGCTTCGAATCCTGACGTGGCAACTTTTGCTGTAGCAATAGACAGAAAACGATTTTTAAGTGTAATGGTTTCAGGTTCGTCTTCATGCATTTCAGCAGAAGCTCTGACAACAAATTCTTTTGTACCCCCTCCACCCGGAATCAGTCCAACACCTAATTCTACCAGTCCGGTGTAAGTTTCAGCAGCGGCACAAACCTTATCGCTGTGAAGACTTAATTCACAGGCACCCCCCAGGGCAAGTCCATGAGGTGCAACTACCACTGGGATGGAGGAATACCTGGCTCTCATCATTGTATTCTGGAATAACCGTATGGCCATATCCAGTTCATCATATTCCTGGTCAATGGCCAGCATAAAGATCATTCCCACATTAGCGCCTGCACTAAAATTGGGACCCTCATTAGCAATTACAAGTCCTTTGTAATTTTTTTCTGCAAGTTCTATTGCTTTGTTGATGCCCGATAATACATCACCACCAATGGAATTCATTTTACTGTTCCATTGCAATCCCAATACTTCATCACCTATATCATACAATTTGCAACTTCCATTTTTCCACACCATTTTATCCTGGTAGTTACTCAAAATAATAAAGTCATTGCTTCCGGGTACAGGTTTGTAAGTTTTTGACATGGGATCGTAAACCAGTGTTTTTCCCGATTCAATTTTATAAAAAGATGTATTGCCTGAAGCAAGCATCTCTTCCACCCATCCTGCAACAGAATAACCGGCAGCTTTCATTGCTTTGATGGTTCTTTCAACACCAAGTACATCCCAACTTTCAAAAGCACCGATCTCCCAACCAAAACCAGCCATCATCGCGTCATCAATACGGTAAACCTCATCACTGATCTCAGGAATACGGTGAGAGATATAAGAAAACAAACCATAATGGAATTGCCTGTAAAATTCACCGGCTTTATCCTGGGCTGCTACCAGCATTTTTAATCGCTGTTTGAGATCGTCTATCGATTTTGCTGCATCAACAGAAGCAAATTTTGGTTTTTGCCTGGGCTGGTATTCCAGGGTTGTGAGGTCAAGAGTGTAGATCTCTTTTTCTCCTTTCGCTCCTTTTCTTTTGGCAAAAAATCCCTGGCCTGTTTTATCGCCCAGCCAGTTCTTCTCAACAATCTTGTTCAGCCAGCCAGGAATTTGGAAAGCATCTCTTTGTTCGTCGTCCGGACAATTTTCATATACGCCCTTTGCCACTTTAATCAGTGTATCTATGCCAACTACATCTGCCGTTCTAAAGGTGGCTGATTTGGGTCTGCCGATCAACGGACCTGTAAGCGCATCCACTTCATCAATGGTCAATCCTAATTTCTCAATCACGCCAAATATGGCCATCATTCCATAAACACCGATCCGGTTGGCAATAAAGGCGGGGGTATCTTTGGCAAGTACCGTGGTTTTCCCAAGATAGAGATCACCATAGTTCATTAAGAAATCAACGATGGCAGTATCGGTTGAAGGCGTAGGAATGATCTCGAGCAATCTTAAATACCTTGGAGGATTAAAAAAATGCGTTCCACAAAAATGTTTTTTAAAATCATCACTTCTACCTTCACTCAATAGATGAATAGGAATGCCGGATGTATTTGAAGTGATAAGCGTTCCAGGCTTTCTGAACTGTTCAACTTTTTCATAAAGGGCTTTTTTTATTTCCAGGCGTTCAACAACCACTTCAATTACCCAGTCATAACCGCTGATCTCTTTCAGGTTATCATCAAAATTTCCTGTACTGATCATTTTTACAACATCTTTAGTGTAAACAGGAGATGGGTTGCTTTTTATAGCAGCCTGCAAAGAATCGTTGACGATCTTATTACGCAGCGCCTTGTTGTCAGAATCCCTGGCCTCGTTTGAAACAATATCAAGTAATAACACCTGGAGGCCTATGCCTGCAAAATGACATGCGATCCTTGAACCCATGATGCCACTTCCTAAAACTGCTACTTTTTTAATGATTCTTTTACCCATAAAACTGTTTTATCAACTTTAGATGAAGCATAAAACTTTTGAAAACACTGAAATAGTTAGTTATGCAACTAATTACCGAAGATAATAAAATTGAAAAAGAAAAGCTCCTCATGAGGAGCTTTTAATTGAATTATTGTTTTGAAGGAGGAGTTGCCGCCCTTGTATATTGAAACATCAAATTTATCTTTCCATCCTTGTCAAAACGCCAGGCTTCGTGCAGGTGAACAGAATCAGTTTTACCGGCAAGATCTGTATAGATTTCCATGCCCCATACATTTGCCCAGCTTTCTTCTTTATCTGTGCTTTTTAAAAAAGTTACTGCATCCACCTTGCTTTCAATTTTCGAGAACATGTCACGGTATTGTTTGGTCCAGGCAATAACAGAATCCTTTGGTCCGGCCATTGTCATTCCATTTGAAACGAACATCGCAATAGTATCCGCAAACATGTCCCTGCTTTTTGACAGGTCGCCTTCATCCCAGTGTTTCCATAATTGTAATATTGTTTGGGCATGTGCGGGATTACCTGTTTCAAATTTTGAAGAATAGTTGATAGGATAAGCATAGCTGACATCTTCATTTTTTTTTGTGTCTGTTGCCGATTCAACTTTTACATTATCCTCATTACAGGCTGTAAAAGCAACAACAGAAAAAAGGAAAAGAATTTTTTTCATAAAAGTTTGTTTTTGATTGATAAAAGGTGAGATCTGGGATAGCAGTACTTTAAGGTAGTTCAATAATCTAAATAAAAAAGCCTCCATCAGCTATGGAGGTATTTAGTATGAGTAATTGCTGAAATTGAAAAATCAATCAGTTGAAAGCTACTTTCTTATCAACCTTTCTTTTTCCTGAGCTGAAATGACCTTGAAATATTAAATCCAAAGAAAATGTCACCATTTCCCCAGTCATATTCCGTGTTGGCAAGGAAAGCCCTTTCATTCATGCCCTGTGAATTAGTGAAATGCAATTGAAAGACGTGGCCACCCGTTTCAATGTCAAACCCAACGGAAAGCGGGTTGTGAAACCTGTCGCCGGTTTCATTTTGGTTGATAACATAATGATAATCAAAATTAAATGATACCCTCCTGGTTAATTTGAACCGTCCGCCTATACCGGCAGAAAATAAATCGTTAGGATCATTTACAGTTGGAACAAGGTTGCGATGTACAATGGATGGCATAACCTGTATAGTAACTGCTTCGCTGAACTTTCTTCCTAAGATCAGTTGTCCAAAATAAGAAAGACGGGAAGAAAAATAATTTTCCCTTGAGGGGTCGCTCCATTTGATGGTGGTTAACGTAGAACCGGTAACGGCTACCAATGAAACCGGTGAAGATTTTGGTCCGGTTGATTGTTGTATGGCGCGCCATTTAAGAAATCCATCGAGTTCTTTATTGAATGTACTTCTTCCAATTCCAATTGTGAGATTGTTATGTAAACCATAATCCAACCCTAACCTTACTGTAGCCGGACCATCTAAACCAAAGAATTCATATGCCCCGCCATTGATCCTTCCAAATCTGTGAAGGATCCTGAAGTCAAGAACACCCGGTCTCAGCATTTCCATACTATGGGCCATGATAACCCTTGAGGATTTAAAGGCATTGTAAACAAATTCTTTTTTAGGCTTTTCTTCACCTAAACCGCTCAAAAGATCTTCTTCCTGACTAAAGCCTTGATTCATGCAAAACATGAATACAGCCATTGATGCAAGTTGCCTGAGTTTTAATTGAACAACCATACGTTGGAATTATAATTTAAAATGATCTGCTGTACATTGCTCATCATCACTACAACGGGTCCATTCTGCAATTGACCGTGATCCTGATGCTATTGGACACTTTATCTTTAACAACGGCAGGGATGCTGATCTTATAATCCGATAACCTGATGTTGAAAGAAGAAGTTACTTCCAGTTTTCCTCCTGTTACTTTTACATTTCCGGAAGTTTCTACATTCCGGGTTACTCCGTGTATGGTAAGCTTGCCCTTTACACTGGCTGGATATGTACCGTCTTTTGAGTAATTGATCCCGGAATTGTTGGTGATGGTTCCCCTGAATTCCCCCTTTGGATATTTATCACTTTCAATATAGTTTTCGTTGAAGTGTTGTTGCATCAACTGCTTTTCAAATTCAAATCCTTTCATTTGAACGGCAAACTGAACTGCGCCTGATTTACTGTCGATAACAGCGGTTACTGTTTTGTTTTTAGCTTCAATATCTTCTAATGGCGCTTTCGAAGAGAAATCGATCTTTCCTGTTTTGGTAAAGTATTTTCCCTGCGAAAAACCAGCAAAAGCGGTTATTAAAAAGGCCATTGCAATGACCAGTTTCTTTTTCAACATATTGTTTCTGTTTTTGTGTTTTTAATAGATTATTTTTTGTTTTGGACACTGGCAAAGTTTAATTCCACCGTTGTACCCAGACTTGCAAGAAGGTCATCGCCATTTCCTTTGCTATAACCGGTACAGATCCCTTTTATTACAGCCTGGGTTCCGGGTTGTAATTTTTTATGGTCTTCAATATGCCGCCGGTCAAGACTCACCGTTACCGAAGAAGCTTCGCCTTCCTCTCCCAGAACAACTGATCCTGATGAATCTACTTTTAAAACATTGCCGGTAACTTCTACCAAATGGTCGATATAGGTTTTTGCAGCCAGGGCGGTGTCTTTATCAAAGGCTGCGATCAATTCACTGGCTGTTATAAAGTGGTCAGCTTTCCTGTTACTATGGTCGGTAGTTGATTCTTTGATCTTTGTATAGCCTATGTAAGCTCCGATGCCGGCAATAACCAGGATAACAAGTATGATAATGTTTCTTCTTTTCATGTTTTAGTTATGCTTATGATGGCATCAAAACTAACAGAACTATTATGCACCCGCCAGCAAAGGGCATTAAAATTTTCTCAATCTTAGTTATTGGGTGCGCCGGCATCTATCCATGATCTTACTTTATTGATATCGCACTGGGTCATTTTTGAAAGTCCCTGTGGCATGGGTGCAAAACCGTTGGCATGCGAAATGGCTCCAAGAAGCCTTCCATCATCAACTTTGGCTTTCACATTATCGTAACCCACCAGGCTGAATCCGCCGCTTGGTACGGTACCGGAATGACAACTAAGACAGGCATATCCATTTATTATCCCTGTGATGGTAGTTGAATAGGTTACATTGCCTGTATGGCAGGTACCATATAATTCCTCTTCTACATCGTAATAACAACCGGTTAAAAAAACGAATCCTGCAATACACATTAGAATCTTTCTGTTCATACTCTAGCTTTATGGTCTTTATTCAGTTTTTAATGTGCCGGTATCAATCAGTCTAAGCCCCGTGATAGACAGCAGGCCGGCGGCTTGACATCTCTTCCCTTTATGTATAGCATCTTTTATAATCACTGATACAGGCCTGTATCCTGCATCACCACCGGTGACTGCAAAGAACTGCCATGACAAACCCGGCATTTTAAGTTTTGATACTTTTTAATGGTGCTAATATAACTTACGTAGTATGTGTTGCAAAAGCTGCCTGAACACCAATTATTTTTTGCATTGCGTATGATCCATTTTTTTACTATGTTCCACGGTACCTGCACACTAAAGCCGGTTCCGGACAGGTGAAGCCACAGGTAATTACACATGCCTGTTTACTGGAAAAAAACCAGATCAGGTTGGAACTTGCAGCAAACGGATCGTGAATGTGCTGGTGCAGCTTTACATTCAATGAGAAAGCCTGGCATTTCATGAAAATGAAATTAAGGTAGAAATGCTAAAGGTTGTAGCAGGGAAAACTACATTATCAGGTAATTCGTTTTACAACATTGTTAATTCAACATGACATTGATCTCCGGAAAGTGTTTTATAAGAAGAAGGCTCACTTTCCATTGCTATTATCTTACGTTGGAACCATTAAGGGTGATTTGATCGGGATTTACAAGTATCAGTTTGCCATCGGGCTGTTCTGCCGTAAGTATCATGCCCTGGCTTTCAATACCTCTCATTTTTCGGGGAGCAAGGTTTGCAACAACTATCACCTGTTTATTCAAAAGCGTTTCAGGTGAAAAATGTTGTGCTATCCCTGAAACAATGGTTCTTTTCTCAAAGCCCAGGTCAACTTCCAGCTTTAAAAGCTTGTCTGCTTTTTCTACTTTTCCGGCTGCTGTAATGGTTCCAATTCTCAGATCAAGCTTTCCAAAGTCTTCATACTGTATCTCCGGTTTTGATTCCTGTGGTCGGGCAGCCTCATTTTGTACAATGTTGGCTGTTTCCTGTTTAGCGTTATTTTCCTGTTCCATTTTTGATCTCTCCAATCCTTTTTTTAATTTTTCAACCTGGAAGGCTACTTCCGCATCTTCAATTTTTCTGAATAATAATTCAGGTGGCCGGAGCGAGTACCCAACACTTAATAATTTTAAACTTCCTGCATTTTCCCAATCAAGCATTTTTTCAACCACCTTCATCATATGGATCATTTTCTTTGCCGTATTGGGTAAAAAGGGGTTGATGAGTACAGCCAGGTTAGCACTTAACTGTAAACAAATATGAATGCAGTTGTCAATCTGTTTTTGGGCAGCTTCACTGATGTTTTTGTTTTCATCTACCATGTTTGCTTTTTTCCATGGCTCTTTTTTCTGTAAATATTTATTAGCTGCATCAGAAAGCATGATCACTTCAAAAAGTGCGTCCCTGAATTTGTATTCCTCCAGGAATATTTCAACTTTTTCCTTGGCCGCTTTTATATGTTGCATCACCAGCCTGTCGTCCTCATCAATTATATCGTTGTGAAACCTGGGTACTTTTCCATTGGTGAGTTTGTGCATCAACACAAAGGTTCTGTTGATGAAGTTGGCAAACTTGCCAACCAGCTCACTGTTTACCGCATCCTGGAATCCTTTCCAGGTAAATTCACTGTCCTTTGTTTCGGGCAGGATGGTGGTGAGATAATAACGCAATGCATCTGCCAGTTGAGGACCGCCGTTTTCTTTTTTAATAAAATCATCGATAAAGTCCTGCATGTCGAGCTTCCAGTTCCTGCTGGTACTCATTTTGTCACCTTCAAGATTCATGAATTCATTGGCCGGAACATTCCCGGGTACAATGAATCCATGTAAATGAAGCATGACAGGAAAAATGATGCAATGAAAAACGATATTATCCTTGCCTATAAAATGTACCAGCCTGGTGTCCTTATCCTTCCAGTATGGTTCCCATTCTTTCCCATGATCAATGGCCCATTGCTTAGTAGCACTGATATATCCAATAGGGGCATCAAACCATACATAAAGAACTTTATTTTCAGCTTCTTTCAGGGGTACTTTTACGCCCCAGTCAAGATCTCTTGTTACCGCTCTGGCCTGCAAGCCGCTATCGATCCAGCTTTTACACTGGCCAAGCACATTTGCTTTCCAGTCGTTTTGATGTTGATTAAGGATCCAGTTCCGAAGCCAGTTCTCGTGCCGGTTTAATGGAAGATACCAGTGTTTGGTAGCTTTTTTCACCGGGGACTTACCGCTTAGTGTGCTCACGGGATTTATGAGTTCATCCGGACTCAGTGCAGTACCACATTTTTCACACTGGTCACCAAAGGCACTTTCAAAACCACAATTAGGACAGGTGCCTTTTATATAACGGTCAGCTAAAAATGTTTGTGCTTCCTCATCAAAATATTGTTCACTGTCTTTTACTTCTAATTCATTGCGGTCATTCAAAAAAGTAAAAAATTCCTGTGCGGTTTCATGATGAATTTTACTGGATGTACGGTCATATACATCAAAGGATATGGAGAGGTCTTCAAAATTCTGTTTCATGATCACATGGTACTTGTCAATGATGGCCTGCGGAGAAGTGCCTTCTTTCATAGCCTGTATGGGAATGGCCGTACCATGTTCATCGCTGCCGCAAACAAAAACCACGTCCCTTTTCTGTGCTCTGAGGTAGCGTACGTAAATGTCTGCAGGAATATAAGCACCGGCCAGGTGGCCAATGTGTTTGAGCCCGTTTGCATAGGGGAGGGCAGATGTAACTAAGTATCTTTTGGGTTGATTCATTATGTCAGGAACTTTATATCATTATTCAACTTCCGCTGATGTGCGCTTCAACTGGAAGTTGCAAAAATACCGTAAACTGTTCAACTGTGTTGATTGCATCGATCCGGATCAGAGATGCCTGTTTAGTGTGTTAAATTTAGCTTCGATTTTTTCTTTTCCTTTACAATGCGGAATGGCCGGGCGTCTTCATTTGCTAATATTTACTGTAAATTATAGATGCCTGTTCTATTAATCATCGCGCTATTGTATTTTGTACAAATGAACCGGAAACATTTCCTTGGATCGGCAGCAACAGTTCTGGCAGGATTAACTATACCAGTGAAAAAAGCGTCTGCCGTTTCAATTGATGAAGATCATACATATACAATACCTCCCTATCTGAAGCCAGGTGATGTGATTGGAATTACCTCTCCTGCCGGTTACATTACCATTGAGGAGATGCGGCCTGCGTTGGGATTTTTGAGAAGCTGGGGATTTGAAACCAGGATCGGAGAATCTATTGGCAAAAGGGATTTCAGTTTAGGTGGTACCGATGAAGAGCGACTCAGGGATCTACAGCGGATGCTTGATGATGCAGATGTAAAAGCCATCATGTGTGCAAGAGGAGGATATGGTTCGCTGAGAATTGTAGACAGGATAAACTGGAAAAAATTCATTGATCAGCCTAAATGGCTGATCGGGTTCAGTGATATAACGGTTTTGCATAATCATATTCATGCCAATTGCAGGGTTGCTTCCATCCATTCCAAAATGACCAATAGTTTCCCTGAAGATATTCATACTGCTGAACAGGTTCAGCTGGAAACGATCATTTCCATTCAGGATGCTTTAATTGGAAGAAAAATGAATTACAGGGCAACACCTGGTCAAAGAAATAAATTGGGCGCGGCTGAAGGAATACTGGTTGGTGGAAATTTAAAAACAATTGAGAATCTTGCCGGAAGTGCTTCTGATATCAAAACCGATGGAAAGATCCTTTTTGTGGAGGATACGGGTGAATACCTTTACAGTATCGACCGTATGTTCTGGAACCTGGAACGCACCGGAAAGCTTAAAAACCTGAAAGGTCTTATAGTTGGCGGCTTCAGGGTGAAACCTGATGACCCGGGTGAAGAATTTGGCAGATCACTCCAGGATATTGTTCTTGAAAAGGTCAAAAACTACCATTACCCTGTTTGCTTTGATTTTCCCGTTGGACATCAGAGAGCCAATTATGCTTTAAAGTGTGGAGTGCAACACAGGCTTACAGTAAAATCTGATGAAGTAATTTTAACCGAACAATCATGATAAAAGTTCCGCCCTATTTAAAAAAAGGGGATACCATTGGTGTTTTGGCTCCGGCAGGATTTATGGCTGTTGAGAAAATGCAAACCTGCATAGAAACGCTGGATAGCTGGGGTTATTCTGTAAGAATGGGTTCTACAACGCATAGTGCTTCACAAAATTATTTTTCCGGAACGGACGAGGAAAGACTTTTAGATCTTCAGCAAATGATGGATGATCCTGATATAAAAGCCATTCTTTGTGCAAGAGGCGGTTATGGGGTGAGCAGGATCATTGATAAGCTCAACTTCAAAAAATTCCGTAAACACCCGAAGTGGATCATTGGGTATAGCGACATCACTGTATTACACGCACACCTGTATTCCAATTACAAAATATCATCCATGCATGCTCCCATGGCAGCCGCATTTAATGATGGTGAATTTGATAATCCTTATATCCGGTCTTTGAAAAATACACTGGAAGGAGGAGAGGCTGATTACCAGTGCGCACCTCATTCTTACAACAGGACGGGTAAGGTTAAAGGTGTACTTGTGGGCGGCAACCTAAGCTTATTGACACATATCATTGGAACCAGGTCGGATTTCAGTACAAATAAAAAAATTTTGTTTGTAGAAGATATCGGGGAATACCTCTATAATGTTGACCGGATGTTTTTACAGTTAAAAAGAAGTGGTAAGCTGAATCAACTGTCTGCTCTTATCATTGGCGGGTTTACAGAGAACAAGGATACTGAAAGACCTTTTGGAAAAGAGGTTTTTGAGATCATTCATGATCATATAAAGGAATATGAATATCCGGTTTGTTTTAATTTTCCAGTAAGCCATGAAAAGGAAAATTTTGCTTTGAAGATCGGGATGAAGTATAAACTGGAGATCACGAATGAAAAAGTGATATTGTCTCAATAAAAAAAGATCCCGCCGAAACGGGATCCTTGTTCAATGGAATACATTCATCCGTATTTCTTAGATCATCATTTCATCGGTTCCGTTGCTTTGGGTGTTGAACTATGTATAGAAGAGAGTGCCGCTGAATCAATGCCAAGTCCCTGGGCAATTAACATTCCTAAACCAATGTCTGCCCGGAAAAAATGGCAAAGCTGGCGGTTAATGATCTCTTCTTTTTTGGTGCCACTGATCCCTTTCATGGCGCCAACAATATTATTTACAAGACTTTTTTTGTCATCTTCATTCAATACTTCTCTCCAGAAAATACCGGGTTGTGAATAATGGTCGTTTTCTCCTTCCGCATTCCTGTCATAATTATCCGCAACCAGTGCATCCAGTTCAAATGGTGTGTGCCTATATGCTTCATCAGCTTTAATATCATCAAAGCTATTTGGAAAATAATTAGGCGCATCCGCCCCGTTTCCATCAAGCCTCATGGCCCCGTCTCTTTCATAATTATTTACTGCAAAAGGGCACCTGTTCACAGGTAGTTGTTCGTAATTTACCCCAAGGCGGTAACGGTGAGCATCCGGATAGGAAAGTATGCGTCCCTGAAGCATTTTATCAGGTGAATAGCTGATACCATCAACCACATGGGCCGGGGCAAATGCGGATTGTTCCACATCAGCAAAGTAATTTCTTGGAATTACATTCAATTCAAGAATGCCCAGGTCAATCAATGGATAATCTTTTTGCGACCATGTTTTTGTAAGGTCGAACGGATTCCATTTATATGTTTTTGCTTCGGCTTCCGGCATCACCTGCACTTTTACTGCCCATCTTGGAAAATCACCACGGTCAATAGCTTCAACAAGGTCGCGTTGTGCATGATCCGGATCTTCACCCCTTACTTTCTGTGCTTCGGCATCGGTAAAATTTTTGATGCCCTGCATTGTTTTAAAGTGAAACTTCACCCAGAACCTTTCATTTTTATCATTGATGAAACTGAAGGTGTGGCTTCCAAATCCGTGCATATGCCGGTAACTGGATGGAGTGCCCCTGTCAGTGAAGAGAAACATTACCTGGTGCAGGCTTTCGGGGTTATGACTCCAGAAATCCCAAACCATGGTGGCACTTTTTGTATTGGTTCTCGGATCTCTTTTTTGCGTATGAATAAAATCGGAGAATTTCTTGGGGTCTTTAATAAAAAAGATGGGTGTGTTGTTGCCTACCAGGTCCCAGTTTCCTTCTTCTGTATAAAACTTTATTGCAAAGCCACGCGGATCTCTTTCTGCATCGGCGGAACCCTTTTCTCCACCAACAGTAGAAAACCTGAGAAACACCCTTGTTTCTTTTCCAACCTGGCTAAAAAGTTTTGCTCTGGTGAAAGGAGTAATATCATTGGTAACTGTAAAAGTTCCATAGGCACCGGTTCCCTTTGCATGCACCACTCTTTCGGGAATTCTTTCCCGGTTAAAATGTGCCATCTTTTCATGAAGGATGAAGTCCTGTAACAACAATGGCCCCCTTGCACCGGCACTTAATGAATCTTCATTATGATAATATGGAATACCTGATGCAGTAGTTAATTTTTTTTTGTCCGGCATATTTTAAATTTAATGTGGTGATCCAGCTCTATTATAAAGATCAAATGTGAAGAAAGTTATTTATAGTTTAAATCGATTATTTTTATATTTCAATAGATTAAAACTATATGACACTTGTTCAGCTGGAGTATATCGTAGCCCTAGATACGGCAAGGCATTTTGCCCAGGCTGCAGAAATTTGTCATGTTACCCAGCCAACTTTAAGTATGCAGATCAACAAACTTGAACAGGAACTGGGAGTAAAAATTTTCGACCGGAGTAAGCAGCCTGTATTGCCTACTATCGCAGGAATGGAGATTATTGAAAAAGCCAGACAGATCATAGCAGACAGGGATGCCTTATTGGAAAGCATTCAATCAAAAAAAGGGGTGGTCAATGGAGAATTAAAGATCGGCATTATACCTACCCTGGCGCCTTATCTGCTTCCTTTGTTCGTTACTTCTTTTACCAAAAGATTTCCTGCTGTAAAGCTGATGGTGGTGGAATTAACAACTCAATTGCTTATATCACATCTAAGGGAGGGAAAGATAGATGCCGGAATACTGGTTACGCCTTTACAGGAGGCGGGAATTAATGAGGATGTTTTGTTTTATGAAGAACTGGTGGCCTATGTTTCCAGAAATAATCTTGCTTATTCAAAGGATTATATTTTGCCGAAAGATATCGATACGGATAAATTATGGTTGCTCGAAGAAGGACATTGTTTCCGCTCACAGATCGTGAATCTTTGTGAGCTCAGGAAAAAAACCAAAATTTCCGGTCATTTTGAATATGAAGCCGGAAGCATTGATACTTTAAGGAGAATGGTGGATCTGAATGATGGCATTACCATTATTCCTGAGCTGGCAACGCTTGATATGAGTTTCAAACAACAGCAGTGCCTCAGGCATTTTAAATCGCCTGCTCCCATGCGTGAGGTGAGCATGGCGGTGCACAGGCATTTTGTAAAGAAGAAACTTATTGAAGTATTAAAACAGGAAATTTTAAAAGTTGTACCTCAGAAGATCCGGAAAAATAAAAATAATCTGGTTGTCCCGGTGGAGGTACAATAGGCAGATGATAACGCCAAAAGCAGGTGGTGGACAGCAATTGTTATTCTAGCAGCTGCTTCATTTTTTCCTTGTAAACAGGTTTTTCAAAAAGGTCATTGTGTTTTCCGTTTTCAATTGTAACAAGGTTGACCTTTGGATTTTCTTTTTTAAGTTTGATAGCATGTCTGTAAGGAATGATCTCATCCTCAGTACCGTGAAAAATTGTTACAGGAACGCGTATGGATTTCAGGTGCTTATTGTTGGGGAACGCATATTTAAGTAATAAGGAAACAGGATAAACAGGAAAATAAGATCTGGCAAGGGAAACGATGTTGTAATAGGGTGTTTCCAGTACCAGCATCTTACAGGGTTTTTTTGCAGCAAGGTAGGAGGCAATACCTGTACCAATTGATTTGCCATAAATAATAATGCTGTCGGCTGCTACCCGTTTTACCGCTTTCCCATACAGGTACAGGGCCTGCTGATACATGACCTCTTCAGTTTTTTTTCCGGTTGTTTTTCCGAAGCCAGGATAATCGATCATCCATACTTCATGATCATTTTCAGTAAACAGCCGGGGATATCTTTTATAGTGTTCTACATTTCCCATATTACCATGGAAGAATAAAACAATTCCTTTGGGTTTATTTTTTGTGAGAAACCTGACGAAGTTGAGATTGTTACCTCTGAAACTGATATTGCTTTCTTCAAAATGATCTGCAAACTCATATTTATAACTGAGTGGTACTGGTTTAGGATGAAATAAAAATAACTCCTGTGTAAAATACAGGGCTAATCCTCCTGCCACATATATGAGGATTGTAACAAGTAAAAATCTTTTAAACCTCGTTTTTGAATTCATTGCTTCAAATGTCAATAAAAAATCCCGACGAAACGCCGGGATCTGAATCTAGTATATTGACCGGGTAATTAGTACCTGGTGTAATAGTTTCGTAAACGTTGCATCAGGTCATTTTGAATTTGCCGGAATAATTCATGGGTGATGGTTTCTTCTGTAGGAGGGGTAATGTTTTCCTGGTTTACCAGTTTTTTATCCTCCTCACTAAGGGCCCTTTCATCCCCGGTGAAACTTACAAACTCAGTTTCCCATTTATGTTCACCGGTAAAATGATCATTCCAGATGGTTCTGCCCCTGGTGTCGCGCAGCGTTATGTTAAGGTCGCCCTGGGATATCAGATTGCGTTTTGTGGTTATGATCTTGGCCTTTACAGTGCCATATTGTTTTACAACGGAGTCAGGTTTATAAACGATCTCCCTGATCACTACCTCCCTTGATACTTCCTTTGAAGATTTATTATCATTAGGCTGCCCGACAGAAATTCTGCTCAGGTTAAGGTCCATCACCTGGTCTGCTTCAATGTTTTCATTTCTTGCATCAAATTCATTATAGAATTTTACAAAACTGTTGTTCATGTTATTGGAGAGGGTGCGGATGATATCCCTTTGGAAATCCTGCATTTGCCTGGAAGAGCTGTAACTGTATCCGCCTCCGAAACTCTGAATAGGTGAGATGATCACTTTTGTAATAGCAAGGTCATATGCTGTATCTCTCTGTCTTCTTAATTCATCATCATATGGTTTGAACTGTAATGCCTTATTGAATTCTTTATACCCTTCACGATAGGATATCTTGGTGCCTTCGGCCATCCACCTGCCTGCTTTTTCAATGTGAACCTCAGCAGCCTTGTCGCCATAGGTGGTTACGTATTCTGAATAGTCTTTTGTTTTGATCAGCCTGGCCACAGCTGGATACTGTTGTATGGTTTTATACAAATGCTGCAGCTCCATATAATGAACCCAGATACTTTCGAAACGGTTGTCATTTTTGCTGTTGGAAAGTATCCTGATCTCATCTTCATGCTGGGAAACAGAATAATTATAAGACTGCTGGATAAGATCCCTGGTTTCATAATCCGATTGATCTTTCTGTAATTTTTTTACACCCAGTTCAATAGCCTCGGTGTAATCTCCTTTTTTGTATGATTTGCTGGCTGTTTTGCAGCTGTAAAATAGTACAACTGAGCAGGCAATCAACAGGGGGTAAAGTTTAGTCATGGTCTGTGGTTTTTCTTGTTGGAGTCAAAACAAAGGATATAGGTTACTTATTAAATGTTATTTAAATGATCCTTAACACACTCCTTAAGGTCACAAAGAAACAAATAGATGTTCGTAAATGCAAGTCTTCAGCCTCTGGCCGGCAGCCCCCGGCTATTTGTCTTCATTCCATCA
Organism: uncultured Chitinophagales bacterium; assembly: GCA_946886475.1. The sequence continues at coordinate 19,746 of CAMPIQ010000050.1, forward strand.
GAATATCTCTTATAAAATTGTGGTATTCCGGGAATTGCGGCAGGTTATTGTGTGCTCCTCCATGAATGCGGATCAGGGTTATTTTCCGTGGATTGATCTTTTGTAATTGCTCACTATGTCTTATAGGAATTAACCAGTCCCTGGTACCATGAAGAATATAAACATGGCATTTCACTTTAGTGATCCATTTATCGGTTCGTAAATGATAATGCAATACAAGCTTCAGAGGCAAAACTGGCAGAAACCGTTCTATTACTTTCCTGAAATTAAAATAGGGCGCATCCAGTATCAGGTACCTGGGATTATTATCTGAAGCCAGTTTCGCGGCAAATCCGCTTCCCAGGCTGCGTCCGTATACCAATAAATGGTCTTCGGGATACTGTGCGGCCAGATGGCTGTAAATAAACTGCATGTCACTGATCATTACCAATTCATTTCTCCTGCCGGTACTTTTTCCAAATCCGCGGTAGTCAACCAGCATAACATCATAACCATACCTGTAAAAATCCTTTGCATATTTTGCCCATCCTTTAATGCTCCTTGTATTTCCGTGCAGATAAAGGATCAGACCTTTTGGAACTTCCCTGTAAAAATGAAGGGCATTGATCCGGACCTTTTCTTCAACATCAAAATTTAATTCACGGAAGGGCAGGTCGTATTTGAATTTAAAATCGGGGTGCAGCTTTTCAGGTTTGAATATGAAAAGGTCCTGAAAGAAATAAATGATCAGGGATAAAACAACAATTCCGCCTGTGATATAGTATACAATTCCGGGCAATTAGGTGGTTTGCCGGTAAAATAACAAATCTGTTAAAAATCACCTATTCTTTTCAGTTTGAGGTTGGTTACAGGTGATACTATCAATGGAAATTTTTCGATCACAACCGTACTTGCATCAAGTCCAAATCCTCTTTCTTCTGAAAGACTGATATCCTTTAACCAGAAATGGAATTTCATGATCAGTCTTTCCATGATCGGAAGGTCATTATCCTGGCTCAGGTATTTTTCCATCACCACAAATGAAAAATCGCCCACAACATTACTACGTTCCAGGCTTTCGTAACGGCTGGTGATATTTACTTCCCTGTTGGCAACCAGATCTTCCACCACTTTACGGAACATCAGGTTGATGCGGGGATCAACACGGAATCCTAAGCGGAATTCTATCCGGATGATATCATTTGGAATGATATGGTCCACCTTGTATTCCATGGTATAAGGATCATCGAGCGTATCCACGTGAACAAACCAGTAAATATCTGCACGCTTTGGCTTCTTGTTAAGGATGGAATAGATGATCTTATGTTCGATCTCTTTGGGATTGTCGGCACTGGTGAGATAAACCAGGTGTGTTGCATATTTCGGTACAGACCTGTCATTACTTAATTCCTGGATCTTGGGAATATAATGTTCCAGTCTTACAAATTCAATATACCTGTTCTTGATCTTTCTGGCTTTGAACCATACATACATAATAACAAACATCACGCCTCCAATGATAAGGGTGATATATCCACCATGTGCAAACTTTTGAAGCAATGCAAAAAGGAATAAGGATTCCAGGGCCAGATATACGGCAAGAAAGATCCAGATGTAAACAGAAGGTACCCGCCTGCTGATCAGGAAATTTGAAAATAATACTGTTGTCATCAGCATGGTAACAACGATGGCAAGACCGTAAGCTGCTTCCATTCGCTGTGAGGTCTGGAAATATAATACTACACCCACACAACCCAGGAACATCATAAAGTTGAGCGAGGGAATAAACAACTGTCCTTTTGCTTCAGAAGGATAGCGGATCTTAAGTTTAGGCCAGAGGTTCAAACGCATGGCTTCACTGATCAGGGTATACGAACCAGAGATCATGGCCTGGCTTGCAATGATGGCGGCAGTGGTTGCAATAATAACTCCGGGAATGATGAACCATTGAGGCATGAGGTCGTAAAATGCATTAATGCCCAATTCCGACCTTACCGAATCGGTAATGATCTTTCCGGTATGTTCATGTAATAAATAGGCACCCTGGCCCAGGTAATTCAGTAATAGACATAATTTCACAAAGGTCCAGGACACTCTGATATTCCCTCTTCCGCAGTGCCCAAGATCACTATACAAAGCTTCGGCACCTGTTGTGCAGAGAAATACCGCTCCAAGCAACCAGAGTGCGCTTGGATAATCAGAAATAAACTGAATGGCGTGGGAAGGGCTTATGGCCTGGAAAATGCTGAAATCATCTGATAGATGTATGATGCCCAGTATGGCAAGCATGCTGAACCAGATAAACATGATGGGCCCGAAAAATTTCCCGATTTCTGCGGTTCCGAACTGCTGAAGAAAGAAGAAAAGAGAAATAATGATCAGAACAATATAAACTACGTATTCCTGGATGTTCCGGAACCTTTCCAGTTCTTTTAAACCTTCAACCGCTGAGGTGATGGATATGGGAGGGGTGATGATGCCATCGGCCAGGAGTGCAGCACCGCCGATCATAGCGGGTAGAACCAGCCATTTTTTTTGCCTTCTGACCAGGGCATATAAAGCAAATGTTCCCCCTTCACCCCGGTTGTCGGCCTTCAGCACCAGCAACACATATTTTAACGTGGTTTGCAGTGTAATGGTCCAGATGATGCAGGACAGGCTTCCAAGGATCAATTGCCTGTCGATCATCCTGTCCGTTATGATCGCGTTAAAAACATATAATGGTGATGTTCCAATATCTCCATAAATAATACCTAGCGCAATAACAAGTCCGGGCAGTGTAACCTTATTCAGCGGGGCTCTCACTTTTTGAAAAGTTTATGGGTTTGGATACCAAAAAACATAATTGACAAAGGTATATGTTAAAAATTATGGCAAAATAATAATTAATAAGGCTTATGAGTTATGTGCAAAATAAATGAATGGTGCATCATGCAGCCAAACATAATTTTAAACGTCTTATAAGAAGACAAAAGTTAACTT
>CAMPIQ010000051.1 GCA_946886475.1 uncultured Chitinophagales bacterium
CCCTTACATCAGGCATGGTGAATTTTCTAAGCTCCAGGTTCTTATTTATATTTTCCCTGAACAATTCATTTTTATTCAGCCTGGTTGCCTTTACCTTTCCATTTACCAGGTTATAGGTTACCGCTTTGATATTTTTCAGCTTCTCGCCGTTATCTCCATCATTGTACAATGGAATTTCAACATCAGCTTCATAGTACCCGTTTTTATTCAGGATATGAATGATCTTATGCCTTTTAATAATTAGGGAGAACCATCCTTTCACATTCCCTTCAATAGCAGTATTACCTTTATCCATTAAAACTATAGCGGCGGCATTACTGTCAATTGAATAGGTTTTCTTTTGAAGGTCAGCAACGGAGATGTTGCCGAATTTGGAATAAGGACTTTTCTCCTGTGCCATAGCGGGCAGAATGAATACCCAAAGAATTAAAATGGCAGGAATCCTCATGGCAGTTAATTACCGGGGCAATATCGAATTTTTATCCTGATTGCAAAAACGGGAGACAGTAAGATTCGTTAAACTTAACAGGTTGTTGGTTCAGCCACCCTATGATAGTTATTTTTGATCCAAATACAGGCATAACTTAATTGAGAGGAATATCAGAAAATACAAGGCTCATCAAATCACTGGCAGCTTCACATGGCTTTGAACAATGTGGCATTGCCCGCGCCCGGCCATTGGATGAAGATGCCCGCAGGCTTGAAAAATGGCTGAACCAGGGCATGCATGGGAACATGCAGTACATGGAAAATCATTTTGACCTGCGCGTTGATCCAACCAGGCTGGTGCCAGGTGCCAGGTCTGTAATCACGCTATTAAAAAATTATTATCCTTCACAAAACATCTCACAGGATCTTAAAATTTCAAAATATGCTTATGGCAAAGATTATCATGAAGTAATAAAAGCACATCTGAAACAAATGATCGTGCAATTACAGGAAAGTATTGGATCCATAACCGGCCGGGGTTTTGTTGATTCTGCACCTGTGCTGGAAAGAACCTGGGCTCAGAAAAGTGGACTCGGCTGGATTGGCCGCAATGGTAATCTGATCACGAAGCAAAGCGGATCTTTCTTTTTTATTGCAACACTCATCATTGATATGGAGCTGGAATATGATGATCCTTTTGCCAAAGACTTTTGTGGCAGTTGTAATAAATGCGTGGAAGCCTGTCCTACCCAGGCCATACTGCCTGATAAAACCATCAATGGCAGCCAATGCATTTCCTATTTTACCATAGAACTGAAGGACGAGATCATTCCTGAAGAGATGAAGGGGAAATTCAGTAACTGGATGTTTGGTTGCGATACCTGCCAGGATGTTTGTCCATGGAACCGTTTCAGCCGTCCTGCCGGCGATGAGGCCTTTCAGCCTTTTCCGGAGATCCTCAACTTTACAAGTAAGGAATGGGAAGAACTGAGTGAGGAAGCATTTAAAAAGATATTTAAATATTCCCCTCTCAGCCGTTCAAAACACAAGGGCATTCAACGCAACATAAAATTTTTAAAATCTTAGCCCGGCCTTTACCACCAGGCGCCGCAGTGTATAATCAATTCTTTCACCATTGGGAAGAGGTGACCAATGATACTGCCTTTTTTCCACTACGGTCTTTTGGGTATAGCCCAGACTCACAATAAAAGATCCTCTCTTTTTCATAGACCAGCTATAGCCGGTTCCGAGGTCGTAATATTCGCCTCTTTCGTATTCGTAATGCACCCAGGGCGAACTAATGTCATCTTCAAGTGCCAGGCTGGTTCCATAGTCAGCATATACAAAAGGCGTATTGGCCCTGTCGAAAATATTTTTTCTGAGGTCTGCAAATAATGGCAATGTTTTGAAACTGTAATGATCAAATCCAACACCTATGCCCAGCGAAAAGGTTTTATAACTTACTCCATTTACCAGTTGCACCTGCCAGGAAGGCTCCGAAGCTCCATGAAGCAGCCCTGCCTGGAATATGCCTGTGTATTTTATTCCTGATGTTTGAGCGTATGCCGTTATATGAAACAGCAATGAGATGAATAGTAGTATCCTGAGTTTCATATTATTTATTTGATACGGCGATCCTGCTTCTTAACCGGATGTTATTGAGGTCGGAATAATCATACTGGTATAAACCATCTTTGGCCACCACCAGAGCATTATCATTCCAGGCAATTACATCATAGGTTTCAATACCACTGATTTGCTTAACCAGCTGAAGGTTGCTGACATTAGAAGCATCAAATATTTTAAGGCCTTCCTTGCCATCGCAGATAAATAAAGTATTGCCATCTTTTGAAAGTCCGTGCGGACTGGTAAGCTGGTATGTTTTTACCAGCACCGGATTACTGAGGTTAGAAAGATTCAGGATATCAAGCTGGTTGGTGAAGCCCTGGCAGGTTGTTCCTGAACGAAGTGTTACATATGCATAGTTATTATCTGCAATTACAGGATCGCAGGTTCTTACGTGGTTGAACTGACCCTGTTGTACAGGATTATCCGGATTGCTGATATTATAAATGAACATCCCGGTTTGTGATCCAATGAAAAGATTATTCATGAATGGATAGATAGTTTCAATATTCCATCCGATGTTCTTGCGAGATACATTTTGCGGATCATGGGGTTGGGTGATATTGAATACATCCAGGTTCTGATTGCCCACCGCGTACAACCTTTCATTTGTAATGGCGAACCTTGACATGGATCCGCCCATTCCATAAGGTGAGGCCGATGCTACAGATCCCGAATTACCCCCCCTGGTAATACCACCACTTCCATTATCCAAAGCAGAGAAGCTGAGGAAAACATCGCCCTGTCTGATCCAGTTGCTCAGTTCTCCCTGGTTAACAATAGTGGTATCACGCTGTTCCCAGCTGGCCAGGATCTTATTTGAGTCGGGCCTGAAGAATTCGTAATACCTGTCAGGAAAAATTCCTTCCACAACTTTCTTTAACTGAATCTGGAGAGGATTGGTAATATCTATGGCAACGAAATCAGTATAGAGGTCGGCATACAGGGTATTGCCCATTACAGCAATATCCATGTTACCCGGAATATCAATGAATGCAATATTCCTGGGCTGATCAGGATTTGAATTATCGATAACATGAATGCCCTTATCGATCTCATTAAGAAAAATATACTGACCCCTGATATATAATTTACCAGGTCTTTCCACCTGTTTTGGAGCATTGCTTTTGATATTGGCTCTTACCTCAGCAACAGTTTTGTAAACAGGCTGGTAATAGGTATAGGTATGGGTACTTGTATAAGAATCCTTCAGGCATCCCTGCAGGGAGAAAGCCACAAAAAAAACAGCAATAAATGCTAATGGAGCAACAACAAGTTTTTTCATTTTGCAGATGTTTTGTAAAAGTTTGACAAGCGGTACTCACTAACCGTTGCGTGCACAATTATTTTTTTTGAAATAAAAAGATGGTTTTCAGGCCAACAGATACCAGGTGCTTTTTCTCACTGTTATTTTCCAGTTCTTCAAAGCCGTACCGGATATGTGGGCCCATGGATATGGCCACATTTCTATAAGGAAATGAATAGGTCAAACCAAATTCAGAAAATACCTGGCTAACGTTAAGAGCATCCCTGTCTTTAACATATACCCTGGCAGCTTTATCGAAATGAAGCGCACTGGTGGCCACCAGGTGTTGAAATGAAATACCCCCATGCACTTTCAATGGCCTTCTTTTTAATAGCTGGTATTCCGCTATGGCTGGTACGGAAAGGAAATGAAAACTGTTTTTATAATCGTTAAACGAAGCGGAAGTATATCCATTTGGCGAACCATTGGAAAGCGATGAGCCGTTGTTGGTTTTATACCCAACTTTCATATTTGTACTCAAATACAGGTATTCCAAACCTGTTTGAAATGCAAATCGTTTATTTAGTTGTTTGCGGGCAACAAAACCTGCACCAAATGAAAATCCTTCCCTGATTTCTGACGGATACACATTCCTGTTATATAATAAAGCAGGTGGCGGTGGCGTGGCATCAGGCAATGAAAAATAATCAGCGGATCGCTGGCTTACCTGGAATACCGGCAGGCCGTTGTTGCTTCCGGATACTCCAACATGAATGGAGGCACCAAATTTCCATCTACTGTTCCCGAATTGTTTTGGCAGCGGAACGGAAACAATGTTATTGCTGTCTGTTGTAAAATCTTTTACCGGGATCACTGATGCACCGGAACTTACACGAATGGATGGAACAGGGATCCTTTCAGATGCCTCCCCATGAAAGGGAAACGCCCTGGTACCAAAATATCTTTCTGTAATATTATCCATGCGGGGGTGAGCCTGATTTCCACTGATCATCCTTTGGTTTGCTTCATTCTTTTGCTTTGAAGAAACTGGATCAATGATTGTTGTACCTGCATCTGAATAACTGGTGTTGTCACTGATCTTTTTTACCTGTCCATTTAACCCGGCGGTAAACCTGTTACTGACCAGATCATTCCCTGATTTATCAGATGAAACCATTTCCTTTCTGCCAGGTTGTAGTGATGGCTGACCATCCTGAAAATCTTCCGGGGCATCTGCATCATTCTTATGAACCGGATCATTCTTTTCTGCAATTGTTATTTCTGATAATGGATCTTTGATTCCGGATGTATGATTCATTTCCTGGTGAATGGTTTTTTCACCGGCTGGTTGCTGATCATGCTGTAAAATAAACCAGGTAATACTTCCACCGGCAAGTAACAGGCAAAGCGGCAACCAGAAAGCCAGACGCTTTCTTTCTTTTTTCTGGCGGATCTGCTCTTCTATTTTTAGCCAGACAGGCGAGGCAGGAACAAAATCCAGTTCCTCCATTTTTTGTTTAACCTGTTTCTCAAATTTATTTTCCATATGCCGAAATTTTTTGATCAGCGTTTTTTTTATCCATCCACTGGATCAGCAATGCTCTTGCTCTTGCATACTGCGACCTGGATGTACTTTCCTTTATCCCGAATATTTTCCCGATCTCAACATGGTTATAGCCTTCTACCGCATAGAGATTAAATATAGCCTGGTAGCCAGGGGGCAGTTGCCTGATGAGGTCTGCCAGATCTTTGGCTTCCATTTTTACTTCAGGATGCTGGTCATTGCTCACCACGTGTAAGTGATCTTCAATAAATAAAAGTTCACTTGAATAACGAAGATTTCGTTTTAGATAGTTGATAGCCGTTGTAACCATAATTCTCCGGATCCAGCCTCCCAGCTCTCCCTCAAATTTGAACTGGTGCAGGTTAAAAAACACCTTTACAAAGCCTTCCTGCAACACATCTTCGGCATCGGCCATGGATTTTGTATAGCGGTAGCAAATGCTCAGCATGGGACTGGCAAAATGATCATATAGCTGCTTTTGGGCAGCCGGTTTTCCCTTTAAACAATCTTTTACCAGTGCGTAGTAATCCATTTAATTTATAGTTCCGCAGTGTTTTGACAAGGGGAAGGGGGAAAGCGTTGCATCACCTGGCCCTTAAAGAGGAGAATAAAACCTTACCTGAATTTATTCTAATAAAATACAAGTGGTACATAAATGATTTGCGGCCTAAGGCTGCCGGTCAGTGGCATAGGGTGATCTTTCCACCCTCGACTTCAATCTTTCCAAACCCTGCTGCATCATATTGCCATAGGTATTTTCATAAAAAAGACTTCCGAATTTTTTCCATGGATACCATTTCAGGTGAAAGTCCATATACCACTGGAGGGTGATGGAATCAACGGATTCATATTCATACACATTCCATCCATTGATCACGGCCGGCTTCTTTCCCTGTTGCAGTTCCATTACCACCGATGAATCGGTTTGAGATACAGTACTGATACTGATGGTCTGGAAACTGCTCCTGATGGTATCGTCCGGTACATAAGCAGGATGCCATTCCACCCATCTGTTCCTGTGCTTCACCAGGGCCATTACGGAATCTTTTGGAGCGCCTATATTGAGCGCCTTTGAGATCCTTATGTTTGAAGGGATCAGTAAAGAAAACAAGGTTGCTATAATAAAGATGATTAAGAAACTTAAAAGAGCCAGTTTGATCAATCTCACAACAAAACAATTTAATCCCAGCGAAAAACTTTCACTGTGGCAATATAAATAATAATCCCCCATACCATAAGGATCAGGATCTGCTCCCAGCAACTTGCCAGTGAGGCACCTTCGAATGCCACATTTCTCATGGCATCGTTTACGGCCGTCAGGGGAAGAAATTTGATAAAGGGTTGAAGAAATTCAGGCAGGGCTGATTTTGGAAAGAAAGTGCCTGATAAAAAATACTGAGGGAACATAAACAGGTTGGCATACACTGGAATTACATTCTGGTTTTTGGATACGGCACTAATAAAATATCCAAACCCCATAAAAACAAGCAGGGCCAGGGAACTCAGCACCAGCATATTCACAAAAGTGATCCAGCCCTGGGCCAGTGTAAAATCATATACATAATAACCAAAGGCTATCAGCATCACTACCGTGGTAAGGTTGAAGATCACTTTAGAAATGCTTTCACCCAGTATGATGTATTCTCTCCTGATGGGGGTGGAATACATTCTCTTGAGCACCAGGGTTTCCTTTAATGAATATATGGTAAAGGCAATACCAAATACCGCCGATCCTATCAAAGCAAAGCCTATCATGCCGGGCAGGAAGAAATCAATCATACGGTATTTTCTCCCGCTTACAATGGATTGGGAAAAACTGGCCACTGATTTTCTTTCGGGATAAACTCTTTTATCTATTTCGGAAATGGTATGGTTCAGTGTAGATAAGAACTGCTGATAATCGCGCTGGCTGGCTTCTGATGTTCTCGCATGTACCAGGAAAGGCGTATGAACGGATGAATCCATATTCGGCTGGATATTGATAATAGCCGCGATCCTGCCTCTTTTTAAATCATCTTCAATGTTCCTGTCCTTATGCTCCACAATTTTTAAAAATGGATTTTGCCTGATGGAGGTATACAATAAATTGGAGGTATCCGCATCTTTTTCAAAGGCGATGCTGGAACTGCCCGCTCCTCTTCCACCCAGTGAACCAAATATCCAGATCAGTACAATCGGGAAAAACAAACTAAAGAAAATAGCCTGCGGACTTCTGAATGTAGCTTTAAGACTGGCCTTTGTTACGGCCAGCATGGCAAGGATCTGATTGTATTTTTGTGGCATGCAGCTTACTTGGAAAGGCGCGAAAATAAGACAGGGAAAGGATAAACCTGAACGGTAAGCGGGAATTAAACCTACTTCTTTGAATATTGCTGATGGCCGGCAGCCAATGGCTGCTTCTATCTGATCACAAATTCAAAGGGCAGTCTGGCCTGCACCGATTCTCCCATTTCCCGGATTTGTATCAATTGCTTATAAACCTTGTAATAATCTTCTCCAATTTGTTCTTTGATCAGGGCTGAAGGACCTGGTTTATTTTTTCCCATGATTTCATCGATCAGGCTCCTGGTTTCGGGATATTCCCTGATTCCATAATCAGAAACCTTTGCAAGCCTGGCCGCGCAGGATACGGCATCATTTAAATTGCCAATCTTGTCTACCAGTCCGTTTGCAATGGCATCCTGGCCGCTCCAGACCCTGCCCTGGGCAATGCTGTCGATATAATTTATATCCCTGTCCCTTCCTGCGGCCACTCTTTGCTTGAATAGCAGATAGATCTTCTCAACGTTTTGTTGCACCTGTTGCTTTTCAGCTTCAGTAAGCGGCCGGTGAATTCCACCGGCATCTGCATAAGGACCTGTTTTAACCCCATCAAATGTGATCCCAAGTTTGTTTTCAAAAAAGCCCTTCATATCCGGTATGATCCCAAATACCCCAATGGAACCTGTAATGGTATTGGGACTTGCAAAAATGCTGTCGGCGCCGCAGGCAATATAATAACCACCCGATGCGGCCACATCGCCAAAACTTACTACTACAGGCTTACCATCCATTTTAGCCATTTGCAATTCCCTCCAGATATTTTCACTTGCCAGTGCACTGCCTCCGCCGGAATTTACTCTCAATACAATTGCCTTAACGGAATTGTCAAGCCGCAGTTTTCTTATAATATTCCTGTAATTATCACCCCCGATATTATCGCTTGAACCCATTCCATCTACAATATTGCCTTCTGCATAAACAATTGCAATGCGGTCCTTTCCGGTCTTTACCACATTTACGGCCTCATTATAATCACTGATAGATAAAAAGTTCATTTTATCCGTTTTACCAATGCCCAGTCTTTCCTTGATCTCAGATTTTACTTCATCATCGTACTTAACGGCATCAATGAGTTTATGACTCACTGCATCCTGCGGTGTTTGTATGCCTGCCTGATCAGCCAACTGGTGCAGGGTTGCCGTATCAACCCCACGGGTGCGGGCCGACTGAATTAAAAAATAATCATACAGATCATTCAGCCAGGCAATGGTTTGTTCCTTGTTCTCAGGAGTCATCTGTGTGGTGCGGAACATTTCAGTTGCACTTTTAAATTTACCTGCATAAAATATCTGTGGCCTGATATCAAGTTTGTCAAGCATGTCCTTTACAAAAGCCAGCGTTACAGAATAACCACGCCAGTCAAAATGGCCGGCAGGGTTTACATATACCCTGTCTGCCGCACTGGCAACAAAATAGGCTTCCTGCGACATCATATCCCCATGTGCCAACACAAATTTCTTTGAGGTCCTGAAGTCTATCAGTGCGCTGCGCAATTCATTGCTTGAAGCAAAACCATTGGCATTTCCATTTGCATACAACATAATTCCGGAAACATCATTATCTGACTTGGCATGGTTGATCAACCTGATCACATCATACAGGCCGGGCACTTTTCCCTCATCGGTTAACGCACCAAGGATATCGGGCTGCATGCGCTCATGAAATGTTTTTGAAAGGTCTATTACAAGTACAGATTTTGATGACACTTCGGGTTTGTCGCTGGAGGCAATGCTGCTCACAATTCCAACCAGTATAAAAAAAACAACCAGGGAAAAAATAGCCAGTGATAGAAAAGAGGCAAAAAAGATCTTGAAAAAGCTTCTCATAATTCAGCGCTTTATTGATTCAAAAATAAAAGATATTTGATGCGGCTTGAAAGATACAACTATGAACGAGGTTTATTTACTCACCGGTGGTAATATGGGCAACAGGATTGATTTTTTGTCAAAAGCTTTGCATTCAATTGAAGAAAGTTGTGGAACTGTTTCGGCCTTATCTTCTGTTTATGAAACCGCTGCCTGGGGAAATGAAGACCAGGATCCATTTTTAAATCAGGTTTTACAAATTAAAACAGCTTTAGATCCGGGGAGTCTGCTGAAAACTATTTTAAGTATTGAAGAAAAACTTGGCAGGAAAAGAAAAATAAAATACGGACCCCGAATGATTGATATAGATATCTTATTTTTCAATGATGCCATTATAGAAGAAAATGGACTGATTATTCCGCACCCACACATACCAGACAGGCGATTTGTGCTCCGGCCCATGGCTGAAATAGCCCCCTTAAAGATCCACCCAGGGTTGGGAAAAACAATCATTCAGCTGCTGGCAGCGTGTACTGACCCTCTGGCAGTGAATAAATATAATTGACCACTTGATTGAACAATCCTTATTTTGCCAGCCTGTTGACATTCACTACTGCTGATGAAGTATACGTTCATAACGATCGAAGGAAATATTGGCGCCGGTAAAACCACGCTCTCTCATTTGTTAGCCAAACATTATAATGCAAGACTGATACTGGAACAATTTGCCGACAATCCATTTCTCCCCAAATTTTATGAGAACCCCCAGCAATTTGCTTTTCCGCTGGAGTTGTTTTTTATGGCGGAAAGATTCAAACAACTCAAGGAGCTGATACAGCAGAAAGACCTGTTCCAGAACCTTACCATTTCAGATTATCTTTTTACCAAATGCCTGTTATTTGCAAAGATCAATCTTACTGAAGATGAATTCAGGCTGTATCAACGATTGTTTGACATCATGTACCAGCAACTGGTGCAGCCCGATATTCTCATTTACCTGCACGCACCTGTAAATAAACTTCAGCAGAACATCAAAAAAAGAAACAGGTCCTACGAACAAAAGATCCCTGATGATTATCTTTTCAGCATTCAGGAAACCTATACGCATTATATAAAACAGCATAACATGAAAACATTTATTGTGGATGCTGCCAATGCTGATTTTCTGGGAAATGAAAAACACCTGAAAGTGATCACTGATGCACTTGAGAAGGACTATCCCGACGGACAGCATTACCTGAGTTTACCCTGATTGCAGGGTAGCGTATGTGAGAAGGGTTAACTTCCTCCCCCACGGTAACTGTAAAGGAGATCATAGCACCATTTTAAAAACTCATCTCCATCCGGCTGGCCGTTTGCACCCTTTCTTTTTACAAAATACACGGAATTGTTATTCATATAGAACACATCAAAATCAATTTTGATGATGCTGCCATCTCTTTGTGTACTGGTAAAGCGGATCGGCTGGCCCAGCAGGTAATATACCGTGAGCTCCGTTACCACCGTTCTATACCTGGTGCGCTCCACTATTTTTTCCATGTGGTTGGTATAGAGATTAAAATAGTATTCTGTTCTCACTGAAAGTGGAATACCTTTTTTCAGCGTGTCAAGCGGTTCATAGATCAGTGTGTCCTTTTTGTCGAGCACCAGGTATTGCATACGGTTCTCTGTTTTCTGCACCAGCAGATTGATATAATCCGCCGTCAGGGAATCCTGCCCGTAACCACTGAAATGAACAATAAGAAAAAACAGAAGTAAAATTTTTCCCATGCATTTTAAATTTAATGAAACATCTTTGGAATTCGTTGGTTCATTAGCCTTTTCTCTCCAGTATCTTTGTTTTTCACCTCTTTATACATGGAGTTCCAAAGACAGAGTTTATCTCCCTTAAATCATAAAGAATTCAGGCTTTACATATTTGTCAGATTTTTTTATATCATGGCCTTAAGAATGGTAGCCACCGTTGTGGCCTACCAGCTTTACCATCTCACCAAAGATTCATTCGCCATCGGTATAGTAGGTCTATCAGAATTCGTGCCTGTGTTTGCTCTGGCCCTGTACGCAGGTCATGTCATAGATAAATCGGATAAAAGAACTTTATTATTGAAAGGCATATTGTTTTATTCCGTTTGTGTTGTGGCATTGATTGTGGTGACGCTTCCCCTTTTTCAATCCAGGCTGAGTGTTCTTACCCTGTCCATTCTTTTTTATATCATCATTTTTTTTACCGGTGCTATCCGGGCATTTGCAGGTCCGGCTTCCAACGCCATAATTGCCCAGCTGGTGCCAAGAAATACCCTGCATTATGCAGCCAGTATCAGTTCTACGTCATGGCTTGCTGCCTCCATTATGGGCCATGCTTCAGCCGGATTCCTGATTGCGCTGGCCGGAGTTCATGGCACCTTCTATGTGATCCTTTTTTATGTACTGCTGGCGGCATATGCGCTCAGTCTCATTGAGAAAAAACCGGTAATGCATACCAAAGCAGGCGTTAAAACCTGGGACAGTGTAAAGGAAGGGCTGAACTATGTGCTGAAACATAAAATATTATTTACAGCCATCTCACTCGACCTGTTTGCCGTATTATTTGGAGGTGCGGTAGCACTTATCCCTGAATTTGCACATAGCATACTGAATGTGGGTCCTATTGGATTTGGATGGCTGAATGCGGCTATCGATATTGGTTCTGTGATCATGATCATAGTGATCACATTGAATCCGTTGAAAAAAAGACAGGGACTGATGCTGCTGTTTGCCGTATCAGGATTTGGTGCATGCATTGTAGGATTTGGATTTTCAAATGTTTACTGGGTTTCATTCCTGGTACTGATGATAGCGGGCATGCTTGATGGTATAAGCGTGGTGATCAGGGGAACGATTCTTCAGCTTACCACACCCGATGAAATGAGGGGAAGAGTAAGTTCTGTAAACTCCATGTTCATAAACTCTTCCAATGAACTGGGACAGTTTGAAAGCGGTTTCACCGCCAGGATCTTCGGAGGCGCCCGGCCGGCCGTGATCTTTGGAGGGATCATGACGCTGGTAGTGGCCATTATTGCGTGGATGAAAGCGCCAAAGTTGCGTAAATTCGAATACTAAGCGGTTAAAAGAGGAAAAGAGTAGGGATATGCTAATGCATATCCTGTATTACAAGATGGTAACAATAAATACCGGCATAAGCAATTGCCCTTGCCTGTTACCCTCTGGCAATGCCAATCCTGATCACCTTAAACCAACATACCATGAACAGAAGAAACTTTATCCGTAACACCGGGCTACTAACCGGAGCGGGGCTGCTACTACAGCAACAAACCCTTTCCGCATTTTTCAGAGGTTATGATTTCAAAATGAGGATCCTGAGAGATGGTGTTGGCATTTTTACTGAGCGTGGGGGCTCTATCGGGTACATGACAGGCAAGGATGGAATAGTTGTAATAGATGCCCAGTTCCCGGATACGGTTCAACACCTGATTGAAGAGATCAAAAAACAAAATTTAAACCCATTCCGATATTTATTGAACACACACCACCATGGTGATCACACCAATGGCAATATTGCTTTTAAAGGCCTGGTTGAAAGTGTCATTGCCCATGAAAATTCCAAAACCAATCAGCAACAGGTAGCGGAAAAAAATAATAGCCTGGATAAAGCATTACTGCCCGATAAAACTTTTTCCGAAGAATTAAAACTTGAGATCAATGGTGATAAGATCAAGGCAGATTATTTTGGTCCGGGTCATACCAATGGAGATGCCGTGTACCATTTTGAAAAAGCAAATGTGATGCATGTTGGTGATCTTATGTTCAATAAACGCCATCCATTTGTGGACAGAACTGCAGGTGCCAACATCAGCAGCTGGATCAAATACCTTGATAAGATCAACAAAAAAGCAGAAAAGGATACCATCATCATCTTCGGACATTCCTTAAACCCCGGAGAGGAAACCGGAACAACAGAGGACATCAAAAAGTTTCAGGACTACCTTGGAAAGGTTTTAAAGTTTGCTGAACAGGAAATAAAAAAAGGAGTGAGCAGGGAAGAATTTTTAAAGAACACCTCTATTCCAGGCAATACAGAATGGAGCGGACAGGGAATTGAGCGGCCGCTGGCAGCGGCCTATGATGAAATTTTGAACAAATGAAAAGTGCAATTAAACCTTTCATCCCCTGTGAAGGAACATGCCAACGGCATGTCCCTTCACCATTCCAATGGTATGACATGCGCTGATTAAACTAATTTTTTACTTCAGCTTCGTTGTCAATTGATCAAGCACATAGAAGGTGATCGGACAAAATGTTGAATTCTTTAAAGTGAGTTGCCTGCGCCTGATGATCACGTCTTCATCAGTATAGGGGAAACGGGCACAATCTGAAGGCCGGTTTTCGTAGATGGAACAAAAATTATCGGCACCCAGGAAAGGACAAGGAGCAGACTTCACCACAAAATCCCCTTCGTTATCTACTTTCAGAAAAGTTTCAATGAACACGCTTTCTTTCATACCAAGGTGCTTACTGATCCTTTTTACATCGGGTGTTTTAAAGCGTGGTGAATAATTTTTGCAACAGGCAGCACACTGCAGGCAATCAATTTTTTCAAAAGCCTCCTCGTGCAAACGCGGCAATTCTTTCAGCACTTTATTTTTATCTGCACGGTCAAGAAAACTCCTGAATTGCTTTTGTTTTTCCCTGCTTTTCTTTTCCCAGTTATGTAATACCTTGTCCGGCATGGATACAAAGAACCGAAAACAAAAGTTAATGTGAAATTAAACGGCTGATTAATCGGTAAGTTTAACGGTGCAACTGCAGGCCTGCGCATTGTGAAAGGTCTTAAGGTCGGCCAGAAATTCATTCAACACATCAAGGTTCACATGATCCATGATCACGATCTTATACCACCTGGCTTCCCCATCATGCTGATCCGGGACCAGGCCATATTTATGGGCGAGTTCCCGGCCAATGCAAGCAGCCCTTATGGTAACGATATTCATTTTTGGCTGGTTAAAGAAACGTACATCAAGGGCTGAAAGTTTTTTGCAAAGCCATTCCGTTCTGTACAGCAGTTTATTGAGCTTCTCCAGCCAGCCGAAAGGGCCGTAATGGAACAGCAATAACCATACGGCAACCGCATTGGCACCGGACCTGCTTCCGCTTACTGTAAGGTCAAATCCATTAACATAACCTGCTTCCTGCGTTAGAACATTCCGGATCAGGTTTTTTCTTACAATGAAGATCCCCGTACCATATGGGGCCTGTAACATCTTATGCGCATCAAGGGTTATTGATGAAATATCGGGATTGGAGAAACAACAATTATTTCCCGGTTCGGTTACCGGATAAATAAATCCGCCAAAAGCACCGTCCACATGAATAAAAAATGGAAGGCCTTTTTCCCTGAACACCTTTACATATTTATCCGGATCATCTACGGATCCAAACATGGTAGTTCCCATGTTGGATATGGCAATGAAGTATTTTTTCCCAGCAGCCATTGCCCTGTTTATCTGTTGCTCAAGACCGGAAGATGAAATTTCCCTGCTATCTTCCTGCACCTTAAGCACGATCATATCAAGGTTGAGCAGGTTGGCCGATTTAGAGATGGAATAATGTGTATCTTCTGAACATACAATGGCTATCTGATGGTGCCGGGCACCCTGGTTCAAAAAATAATTCCGGTAGATCCAGACAGCCTGTAAATTGGCTTCCGTACCTCCGGCTGCAACATAACCATCGGTGGACCCGGCCTCGGCTCTTAAAAGATCCACCGAAAGCAATTCCACCAATTCTTTTTCGAGTGCCTGGGTTCCATTAAAAAAAACTTCTGATTCGCCAATGGTATGGCAGCCAATATGATTTGGGTTGTGATGATAAACCTGGATCAGCGGCTCCTTCCCGGCCAGGGAATTGGTAAACAAACTGTCATCAAGCCTTGAAGCAGGAATTCCAAGGCAATTATGTTCTTCAAAATTGATATTGGATCTGAGGGCTTTTGCAATTCTGATGCTGGTTTCCTTTGTGGATAATTTTTTCCAGTATTTCATAGTCTTTATTGGCAGGCAAATCTAA
The DNA here is from genome assembly GCA_946886475.1 of uncultured Chitinophagales bacterium. The sequence continues at coordinate 15,056 of CAMPIQ010000051.1, forward strand.
CCATGGGGCAATTAAAACATGATGATTTAAATCAACCCCGTTTATAATAAAAGAAGAACTTTAAGCAACCACCCTTAATATTTAAACAGTTTTACTGCCTAACTTTGCGGTCCCGAAACCTCGGGATAAAAGGAGTACAAACACCATGAGTCTTTTTGAAGCACAATCCAAAGAATTTCAGCAGCGTCATATCGGTCCGGATGAAAACGAAACAAAGGAAATGCTGAAGACAATAGGCGTAAACAGCCTGAATGAACTGATCGACAGAACCGTACCTTCCGGAATCCGCATGCAGGGAGAATTGAACCTTCCACCTGCCATGAGTGAAGCGGCCTATCTCGAACACATTAAGGAAGTTTCATTGCGAAACAAGGTTTATAAAAATTATATAGGACAGGGATATTTTGATACCATCACCCCTTCGGTTATTCTCCGGAATATATTTGAGAATCCGGGATGGTATACCCAGTACACGCCTTACCAGGCTGAGATCTCCCAGGGCAGACTGGAAAGTCTTTTGAACTTTCAAACTGTTGTGAGTGATCTTACTGCTTTGCCAATTGCAAATGCTTCGCTCCTTGACGAGGGCACTGCAGCTGCCGAAGCCATGACCATGTTCTTTAACCAGGTAAATAAAGACATCAATCATATATCAAGACCCAGGTTCTTTGTTGACCTTGAAACCTATCCCCAAACAAAAGATGTAGTGGTAACCAGGGCTATCCCGGTTGGAATTGAAGTGGTATTTGGCCATTACAGGGATGCACAAATTGACGAGACCTATTTTGGTGCGCTTGTTCAATATCCAAATGATAAGGGCTCAGTGGAGGATTACAGGCAGTTCATACAAAAAGTGCATAACACAGGTGCTTTTGTTGCTATGGCTACGGATCTGCTGGCACTTACACTTCTTACACCTCCCGGAGAACTGGGTGCGGATGTAGCACTCGGTACGGCACAAAGATTTGGTGTACCGCTTGGATATGGTGGTCCTCATGCTGCTTTTTTTGCAGCCAAAGACGATTTCAAAAGAAGCATTCCTGGCCGTATCATTGGAGTAAGTGTGGATGCACAGGGTAATCGTGCATTACGTATGGCGCTTCAAACCAGAGAACAGCATATCAAAAGAGAAAAGGCCACTTCCAATATATGTACTGCCCAGGCTTTACTAGCCAACATGGCTGCCATGTATGCGGTGTACCATGGTCCCGGCGGACTTAGAAATATCGCTAAAAGAATTGCGCTTCTTACACAAACATTAGCCGATGCACTTGAAGAAAGAGGTTATGAACTGTTGAATGAGTTTTTCTTTGACACCCTGGTTGTAAAAGTGGATGATGCTTCTGCTTTTCGTAAGAAAGCAGAGCAACAGAACATTAATTTCCGTTATTACAATGATCAGCTGATCGGCATCTCACTGGATGAAACCACAACACCATCCGATCTGTTTGATGTGATCAATTCTTTTGTAAACGATGCTGACCCCGTGCATTACGCAATAGAGCATGAGGGAAGTATTGAAACCATACCTACGGCACTAACAAGAACGTCTGAGTACCTTACGCATCCTGTATTTAATGCGCATCACAGCGAAACCCAGATGATGCGTTATATCAAGATGCTTGAAAATAAAGACCTGTCATTGAACACCAGTATGATCTCTCTTGGCAGTTGTACCATGAAACTGAACGCTGCCTCTGAAATGATACCACTGAGCTGGACACACTGGAGTAAGATGCATCCTTTTGCACCAGCGGATCAGGCAGAGGGTTATGGGTTCATTGTAAAAGAGCTGAGTAAATATTTATGTACCATTACTGCATTTGATGCCTGCAGCCTTCAACCCAACAGCGGAGCTCAGGGAGAATATGCCGGTTTGCTTACTATTAAGGCTTTTCATGAAAGCCGCGGAGAAGGTCACCGGAATGTTATGCTGATCCCTATATCAGCTCATGGTACCAACCCTGCTTCCGCAGTTATGTGCGGAATGCATGTAGTGGTAGTAAAGGCCCTGGAAAATGGGTATATAGACGTTGAAGACCTGAAAGCAAAAGCAAAACAGCATGCAGACAAACTTGCCGGCATCATGATCACCTATCCGTCTACATATGGTGTATATGAAGAAACTGTAAAAGAAATTACCGAGATCGTACACCACCACGGAGGCCAGGTTTATATGGATGGTGCCAATATGAATGCGCAGGTTGGGTTGACGGCTCCCGGTTTGATCGGTGCCGATGTATGCCACCTGAATCTGCATAAAACATTTGCCATTCCACATGGCGGCGGGGGTCCTGGCATGGGACCTATCTGCGTAAAAGAACACCTGGCCAAATTTCTTCCCGGTCATGTAGAATGGGAAAAACTGCCAAACGACAGGAACACACATAATGGAACAAATGCTGTGAGTTCAGCCCCTTATGGTTCGGCATCCATCCTCCTTATATCATATGGATATATCAGGATGCTTGGTAAGGATGGAGTGAGAATGGCTACCGAAAATGCTATTCTGAATGCCAATTACATGCTGGCCCGTTTGCAACAACAGTTTGATATTCTTTATACCAATCACCATGGTGCATGTGCTCATGAATTTATAGTTGACCTTCGTCCGTTCAAAAAATCTGCTGAGATTGAAGCGGAAGATGTAGCCAAGCGCCTGATGGATTATGGATTTCATGCACCCACCATGTCCTTCCCTGTTCCGGGTACCATCATGATAGAACCAACTGAAAGTGAAGACAAGGCGGAACTTGACCGTTTTTGCGATGCCTTGTTAAGCATACGCAGGGAAATGGCGCTGGTAGAAGAAAACGGGCTTGATAAAAAGGATAACCCTTTGAAGAATGCACCACATACCCAGTTGGTTATCTGCAACGATGAATGGAAAAAACCGTATAGCCGGGAAATGGCAGCCTTCCCCCTGGAATATGTAAAAGCCAATAAATTCTGGCCCTCGGTTGCCAGGGTAAATAATACCTATGGGGACAGGAACCTTATTTGTGTTTGTCTTCCCACTGAAGTTTACGCCGATCAGGCCTGATATATTTTATTTTTTTGCAAAGCCTCCGCCCGGAGGCTTTTTTTTATTTGTAAAATGCAGGTTAGTCCTAGGAATTTCCATTTTAATTCATATTTTGTCCTATCCAACCCGAAACAGACTGTAACTATGGAAATCCTGACCGGAAAATTTTCAAACCTGCATGAAAAACTGCGCTCTTTTGATGTAGCAGAATTTATTCATACGGTCAAATCCCGTTCCATCAATTTTTATTTACTGGTTAAGAATCTGGGCGTAAACAATACCCTCGATGATTATGAAAAAAGGAAACTGAAGATATTTAACCAGATCAATCTGATACAGTTCCTGATTGGCATCCTCATTCCGTTTATAGGCAGTTTTCATGATGACCAGCTACCTGTTTCAGCCTGGGTACTTGCTTCATTGCCTTGTTGCATCAGTATAACATCACTTATACTGAATTACATGCAAAAGCATGAAATGGCTCATCTCTTTTATTTTATACTCTATCCCTTCTTTACCTGCTTTGTTTATCTGAAAGGACTGGATTCGGGAATTGAGTTGCATTTTATATTATACGGCGTACTGGCTGTATTCTTCCTGCACGACATAGGTTATATGATCTTTACCATTGCCTTGTCAATGGTCAGTTATTTTGTACTTGCTGTAGTATTACAGGAACACCGGTATGAACTCAGAGACGAAAATATTTTCCTTTATTTTCTTAATCATATTTTATCTCTTGCTTTTATCTTTTACGGGTTATTCCTGATCAAGAAAGAAAATTCCGGATACCAGTTTCAACTGCTGGCCAAGCAGAGAGCCTTGCATAAGAAAAATCTTGAGATCAAAAAGCAAAAAGAAATCATTACAGAAAAAGTAAGGTTGCTGCAGATTCAGAAAGAAGAACTGACAGAGCTGAATTCGCTCAAATCAAAATTATTTTCGGTTATAGCGCACGACCTGAAATCACCCATGTATGCATTGCGCAACCTTTTCCGGAACATGCACCAGCAAAACCTTCCGGCCGACGAGATCAAAGTTCTTGTACCCGATGTACTTATGGATCTGAATTATACCATTGGGCTGATGGAAAATTTATTGCAATGGAGTAAAACGCAGATGGAATCCAATCAGGTTCGTCCGGAAGAAATCAACATTTCTGCCATGATACATGATGTGTTACACCTGTTGCGTTTACAGGCAGAGGCCAAGCAGATCTATATTGAATCGAAGAACAGCCAGGCTGTTTACGTTTTTGCAGATAAGGACATGGTAAACCTTGTACTTCGCAACCTGCTTTCAAATGCAATCAAATTCACCCCCCAGCAGGGTACCATAGAAGTAGGGGTAAATGATACCAATGCTTTTGTTGAGATCTATGTTCAGGATTCAGGAATGGGCATAAGCAAAGAAGCCCTGCAAAAAATAAATGAGAATAATTTCTACACCACCAAAGGAACGGCAAGCGAATCAGGAACGGGATTAGGGTTAATGTTATGCAAGGAGTTTCTGGCCAAAAATGGAGGACAGATGCATATTGAAAGTGAGACCGGCAAGGGAAGTGTTTTCTCATTCACGCTTCCGAAACAATAATCGCCTGAAAATCCCCTGCAACAGCATATGAATCCAGGCATTTGCACTCATTACAATCTCATTACCGCCTCTTGTCCAGCACAGCCATTGTAAGACGGCTGATACATACAAGTTTTCCTTCTTCACTCGTGATCTCTATTGACCATACCTGGGTAGATGAACCAATGTGCAATGGTTTTGCGCGGCCCTTCACTGTTTTTCCATTTGGTACGGACAGGATATGATTGGCATTGATGTCAAGGCCTACACAGAATTTCTTTTCCCTGTCAATTACAAAATTAGCAGCCAGGCTTCCCAGTGTTTCTGCCAGCGCAACCGATGCGCCCCCGTGTAAAATTCCCATTGGCTGGATGGTTCGATGGTCTACCGGCATGGTACACTCAAGATAATCATCACCTATTCCGGTAATAACAATCCCGATGTGTTCCACCATTGTTCCATTGCCGCGTTGTTGAATTTCTTCGAGCGTGAAGGGCCTGAACCAAATTGACATATCTATTTTCTTAAGGGATCAATTTACAACATCCAGTTCTTTAATCTGCCTGTGATAGGCCGAAGGAAGTAAAATGGATTTGATAAGAGGATCCAGCCTGAAAACCCTGCTTAACTTATACATGGGCACCACAGGGGCAAGCCAGGAAAATGTTCCAAAAGACAAAAGTGTTTTCACTGTTTCCGGCACAACAAGTTTCTGTGCCTGGATCAATATATTATAACGTAACGTGCCAAGGTGTTTTTTATATTGAAGGAACAGGTCGTCTGTGTGATGTGTTCTCTGAAGATCATTTTTCATATGACTTTCCCTTACCGGTAACCAGTCCTGATAATTCAATGGAAGGTCACTGAGCGCCATGCGTTCACCCAAACGGTAAAATACATTATAGAGTTCTTCTTTCTCAGCAGGGGTGAGTTTTCTTTCCAGCAATTCGTAAGCGGCAATTGAATAATGTATCAGCATGAATAATACATCCCTGTAAGCCCAGTCAGGAATTACTGCTCCTCTTGCATTTTCAACTGCACCATGAATTGAATTGATCCTGTCTATGGTTTTCAGCGCTTCTTCCCTGCTGGAAAAGATGATCCCCCTTGCATAGCTTACTGTAGAAAATAGTCTTCCAATGGGATCGGCCGGCAATCTGCCGGTAAAATAAAGCCAGTCAACTGCTTTATTCAGCGCAAATTCAGCGGCGGAACCAGCAAAAATAAAAAGAATGGTATCGCTTTTACCCCAGATCTTCCGGACAATTGAATTTTTATGAACAAAATATTCCATAGTGCTGCACAAAGTTCTTCAAATTTTACACGGAAACCGGCTCTATCCGGAATTTTAATCTTCAAATAACACACGGGAGGATCCGGTATGCAGCATCAGATTATCATCCTTCTTAAAATCAAAGATCCTGCTTTTGACACTTCCTTTAATATCATATACATCTTTGCCCCTGTTGCCATAGATATGAAGCCGGATGTCATCATCCACATTTTCCTCCACAATGAAATGGTCATCACCTTCCAGTCCATAGATAACCACCTCTTTTGTTTCAGAAGATCTGAAATTGCGTTCGTATAATTTCTTACCTGGCCTGCCATTATCAGATGTGAAAGCAGTAAGCGTCATTCCATCTTTTGAACTGATACGGAATATCTCATCTTCATTTGTTCCGGCAACATCTACAGATGTGGAGAGGAACTGATAATACTTCATGGCATTCACCAGCATCCCGTCTCTCCGGCTTTTTAATATGGAAATGATCTCCGGTCCACTGATGGCATATACTTCGCGGGGTAGTTTTTGAACAGCTTTTTCAATTACCTGGTCAGTAAGCATTTCCCTGAATTTTATGATTTCGGTTGTCCATTCCTGTGCGTTCAGGCTGTTCAGGAAAAACCTGTCAAACTCCCAGGATTTATAACTCAGGTTCCTGATGTTGTTGCTCTTCTTTTTAAAGCTGTTTATATGAGGCATGGCCAGCAGTTTGGCGATCTTTGAGATCAGGCCTCCTGACATAAAAAAAGCCTGGTCCCGGTCAAGCGGTACAGGATAATGATACTTACTGCCCGCCGAATCTTTTTCTGCCCATAACCACTGACCTTCGTGCCGGTCCCAGTCTGCTATCAGCATATCCAGTAACCGGGCCCGCAGTATTTCCTTTTGCAGCAACAGGTTGTCGTTGTCATCAAGCTTCTCAAACATCACCTCCCCTGTTTCCAATGTGCCTGGAACGGGTTCCCTTTTTTCCAGATAGCATACCAAATTGGCAAAATGAGTACGGTAAGGACCAAGGAAATCCGCGTCAGGCACAAAATAAACAACTGGCCTGGGAGCGGTTATTCCTATGGCTTCGGCAAGCGCACCAACAGTTACTGCAGCATAGGGATAAGATGCTGAGATCATATCCTGAACCACCTTTTCAGCGAGTGTATTCCTGAGGCCGGGAGGTACGGCCCCCTCTGCAAATTTGTCAACTGTACGCAGGGCCCATTCCCTTCCCTGTTTATCTACAAGCCTGAGGGATTTGGTTTGCATACCACCTCCCATTTTAACTATGGCAAGACCGGTTTTTTCAAGATCAAGCACCGGTAAGGTTACTGGAGTTGACCACTCTTTGCGGTAATTCTTACCCGTAAATATTTTTCTAAGAAAAGATGCCGGGGCATAACGGGTACTCGCAGGCACCTTTACCGAATCCAATATCAGATCCACATTATCTGACGGAATGGATAGTTGCGCAGAAATCCCTCCCTGGCATAAAACATACATCGCTATAATCAAGTAAATTTTCTTCATGCTCTCTTCATTCACTAAGCCCATTTATACAAACTTTTTGCCTGAAATTATAACGCCCTGTTAAGTTGTGATAATTCATGCCTCATATGGAACCTGGTGCAGTTCTCATACTTATAAAAAAAAGTCGTTTTTATATATTCTTTTA
>CAMPIQ010000052.1 GCA_946886475.1 uncultured Chitinophagales bacterium
GTATTGAGCTTTTGAATAACTTACCGGAAACCTGGACTATGAAATCGGTATTGCAGCCATCTCTTAACATTGGCCACAATAATTCAAGCTTCCCTATGCGCTACTTCATCACCTTTCTTATAATCTTCATCATACTTTCCTGCAGTAACTCAACACAGGTTGAAAATTCAGGACATTCAGCCAATCAGACAAATCAGGTAAGCACCTCATCTGACAGCGTTAGCTGGCAGGATAATTTTCTAAAACTTTATTCTGCCATATCAAATGGCGACAGAAAAGCCATTAAAATGTTTATTGATTTTCCAATAATGAATGAAGGGAACGAAATCTGGCTACTTGCAGACTCCAGACTTGTTATGGAAATGGACCATGACCAGATTAAGCCATTTACAGAAGCTGATTTTGACAAATACTTCAATGCAATCTTTTCTTTGGACTTAAGAAAGACCCTGGAAAAAACAGACACAGCGAAATTTTTTAAGTTTTTGGAAGATACAAGCCCGGAGATAGAAGTAGTGGAAAATTCAAAAAGCCGGTTGACGGTTACATTCGATAAGTCAATGAATAAATTAACCCTTCTTTTATTGAATACGGGACGGGACTTTGAATTTGCAGTTCAGTATGAGTTTGAATATACGGCTGAAAAAATGTTCAGGTTCCGGCAAGTGCGGGTGACCGGATAATTTTGATGCAGAACAATACGCCTGCTGAAGAATTAACATCATTGATTGGTTAAATTAATTCCGTAAATTTAATTGTAGTCCAAAATCAGCAAAAGAATGTGATGTTTAACCACCAGACCAAACCAGATAACTCCAGACTTGATTTGCTTTTAAAGGAGATCATTGATCTTACCGGAGCAGATAAAGGGATCATTCAGTTATATAACGAAAGAACAGAAACGCTTAATGTGGTGTCTTCATTTGGAGCCGGGCAGGAATTCCTCATGGCTTTCAATGCGGTTAAAGCCTTTGACCCCACTGCCTGCGGACGATGCCTGGGTTTGAAAATTCCCATTGATATTCAGGATACATTGTTTGATACAGCTTTGTACCCATTCAAACAAATCATTGACCAGGAGAACATCCGGTCTGCTAAGTCTATTCCACTTTTCAGGGACCGTGACAAAAGAATTGCCGGGGTTTTTTCTATTTATTTTTCTAAACAACTACACCTGATGCCCAATTCAGGTAAGATCCCGGTCACTCAAATAACCGAAATCACCTTACTGATTAAAGAGCTTAGCATGGCTCAGGTTTGATAATCGCACTTCGTACTTCTCACACAAACGTTCTCACACCACTGGCATTATACTCCATCCTGAATTCCTTCGGCGTACAATTTTTTTTCTTCCGGAAGATCCTGTTGAAATTGGACATATTATTGAAGCCGCAACGGTAAGCCACCTCATTGATGCTTTGCGTGGTCTCAATCAGCATGCGTGATGCATGTCCCAGCCGGATCTCATTCAGCGTATCCACATAATTTTTGCCGGTCCTGGTTTTAAAGAACCTGCTGAAGGCTACCTCCGACATGGAGGCCAGTTTAGCCGCTTCATTCAGGGTGACCTCCTTGTGAAAGTTCTTATTCAGGTATTCCATTACCAGGGATATGCGTCTGCTGTTATAGGAAATGCTTTCCGTATTGTTGAATGAAGTATCGGAAAGAATGCGCATGTTCCTGGATATGGAAAGGTCGTGAAGTATGGAGAGTAATTCCAGTACGGAATCAAATCCATGTCTTTGCGTCATGGCAAACAGCCTGGGCATGATACGTTCCGCAGTTTCTTTTGAAAATAAAATGCCACGCAAAGAATTTTCAAACATGTTCCGGATAAAACTCATCTGGTTGCGCTGCAGAAATTTTCCATCAAACAGGTCGCGGTGCAACTGTATGGTGATCTCCTGTACTTCTTTGCCTTTTAATTTGTGGGTGAACCACCCATGCTGAAGGTTGGGACCAACCAGCACCAGTTCCAGGTCATCAATTTCCTCCATATGATCACCTACAACTCTTTTGGCGCCCTTGCCATTGCTGATAAAATTCAGTTCAAACTCTTCGTGGTAATGAAGTGGAAAATCAAATTCCGTTTTGGTGCGGGATAACAGTGTAAAGCAGTCGCCCTGCGTGAGTGTTGTGATCTCTCTTAATATATTCCTGTTCATAACAGCAGCTTCGTTGCATTGCTGAAATTAAACAATAAATTCAATTGCCGATTAATAAAGTATCAGTTATTATCAGGATTTGCATGGTTTTTTTTATGCCCGCTATTCAAGCAATTAGCAGGATTGTATTCGATTGCATAAACCTGGTTTTATCAGAAAAAATATATTTATTGGATAAAAAAGTATCAATAATCGGGTATATTTAAAAATAACTTTGAATCAAACCAATTTGCTATATGAGGAATACATGCTTGCGAGCGGTTGTACTACTTCTATGTACATTCTCCGTTACGGTTCTATTTGCTCAGGACCGAAGGATCACAGGAACCATTACAGATGAAAAACAAGCGCCACTTCCGGGGGCTACCATTACTGTAAAAGGTACCAGCATTGCCACTACTTCCAATGAATCGGGAAGGTTCACCATCAACGTGCCGGCCAGTGCCAGGGTGCTGGTTGTTTCTTATGTGGGCATGGAGCCTCGCGAAGTAACCATAGGGTCGGGCAACGATATCAGTGTAACCCTTTCCGGTAATGCTGCCACGCTCACCGATGTGGTGGTGGTAGGTTATGGCAGGGCAAGAAGGGCCAACCTCACTACGGCGCAGTCAACCGTATCATCAAAAGATATTGAAAAGACCGTAAATACTACCATTGAGCAGGCCATTCAGGGTCGTGCTGCCGGTGTATATGTTACTCAAAATTCAGGTCAGCCAGGTGGCGCCATTTCTGTGAACATTCGTGGCGTGAGTTCGCTCAACCGCACACAACCTCTATATGTAATTGATGGCGTGCAGATCCAGCAAAGCGAAGATGTTTCATTTGGTTCATCATCTTCATCCAACCCTTTGTCCGGATTGAACCCTGCTGATATAGAAGACATCCAGATACTTCAGGGTCCTTCTGCAACGGCTATCTATGGTTCACGCGGCACCAATGGTGTGATACTGGTTACTACAAAACGCGGACGTGCCGGTGATTTCAAGATCAACTATGCTTATCAATACAATCTTCAGACACCTCCGCAACACAGGCTTGAAGTGATGAACCTGAGTGAGTATGCGCAAATGGTAAAAGAATACCATGCAATTGCCGGCGGTACTACCCCTGATTATTTTCTTGATCCAACCCTTCTTGGAGAAGGCACCGACTGGCAGTCTGAATTGTTCAACAATGCAGCCATGAAAAAACATCAGTTGAGTTTGAGCGGTGGCAGCAACAATACTACTTATTATTTATCGGGTGAATACCTGCAACAGGAAGGCGTGGCTGCCGGCTCGGGTTTTGACAGGTATGGATTCCGGTTGAACCTGGATAACAAACCAAGGGAATGGTTTACCATTGGTGCGAATCTTAGTTTCAACCAGACAAAGGAAAATCTTACCACCACAAATTATGGAGATGCACAAAGTCCGCTGATTGCAAATGCACTCAGGCTAACGCCACAGATCCCGGTGAAGAATCTGAATGGTACCTGGGGTGGCAGCGACCCTGTAAATGGCGCCAACCAATACGCACCGGTAAATCCAATTGCGCTGGCAAGTCTTATCACCAACAACAATATCAAAAAACAATTCCTTGGCGGATTGAACCTGGCCATTACGCCTTTACAGGGGCTTACACTCAGAACTTCACTGAATGGCAATGTGGGTAATGGCGGCTCTACTTATTACACTCCAACCTATAATATTGATCAATGGCATTATAATACACTGGCGGCTTTACAAAGCGGAACTTATTCAAGCTGGTACTGGAACTGGAACCAGCTGATTGAATACAACAGGCAATTCGGTGCGCATGATTTTTCAATCATGGCCAGTCATGAAGCACAGGAATCTGAATGGAAACAACTGACCGCAGGCAGGACCGGTTTTCTTACCAACGACATTTTTGATGTGAATGCAGGTAATCCCATCTCCGCCACAAATGGGGGAGGCACCTATCCATGGGCTATGGAATCATACCTTGGCAGGCTCAATTATAATTATGATAACCGTTACCTTTTAACAGGAACATTCAGAAGAGATGGCTCTCCTTATTTTGGAGATGAGAACAGGTGGGGTAATTTCCCTTCTGTGTCCGCAGCCTGGAGAATCAGCAATGAAAGTTTCTGGACCATTGATTTTATCAGTGAACTTAAACTGAGGCTTGAAACAGGACTAACAGGTAACCAGGGAACAGGGTCGGGTATCTATGCACCACTTTCAACCGGTGCCACGCCATGGGGTACTGGACTTCGTCCTTCTACATTTACCAACTCCAAATTGCAATGGGAAGAAACCCATACCAATAATATTGGTTTGAATATAGGAATGTTGAATAACCGGTTTTCCATTGAAGCCGATTACTATGTAAAGAATACCGATAACCTGATCATGGCAGCAAGTCTGCCCTGGTACATGGGAACCAACGGAAGTCCGGGTTCAGTAGGTGCTCCACTGGTAAATACAGGTTCACTGGAAACAAAAGGATGGAACCTTACATTCAATACCATCAACATCACCAATAAGAATTTCAAATGGGAAACCAATCTGAATCTTTCTCATTTCAGAACAGAGATCACAACACTCAATTCAGATAATGCGCATATTGACCGCATCTCCTGGTGGATGAACGACTGGACGCAGCGTGCCGCCATTGGTTATGAACCCTGGTTATTCAGGGGTTATGTAGCTGAAGGGATCTTCCAGTCCATTGCGGAGATCGATAAAAGCCCGGTGCCTGTAGATGGTAATGGTAACCGCAGGCCAACAGATCCCAACTCCGGTATCTGGATCGGTGATGTAAAATACAAAGACATCAATGGTGATAAGATCATTAATGAAAATGACATTACCAATATTGGAAATCCATGGCCAACACTTACCGGAGGTTTCAGTAATAACTTTTCATATAAAGGATTTGAATTGGGAATACTTTTCACCGCTTCATTTGGCAACGACATTTATAATTACATAGCTGCTGAAGCAAGCAATCCTAATAACATCAATCTTAGCCGCAATCTTTTGAGAGATGCCATGAATTATGCACGGATCTCTACTAATGGAAGCGGCCTGCCGGTACTGGTAAATCCCGGGACCAGCATTCCCAGGATCTCCAACAACCAGATAGCCAATGATAATAATTATGAAGGCATCTCAACCAGGTTTGTAGAAGATGGTTCATATGTAAAACTGAAAAATATCTCACTTAGTTATAATGTTCCATCAAGGATGATCGGTTATACAAAGGTGATCAAAGGGCTGAGGGCAACACTGGGTGTACAGAATCTGTTGACCTTTACTGATTATACAGGTTATGATCCTGAGATCGGCGCTTATGTTGGTCAGGGTTCCAGTTCTCAGAACCAGGCCATAGGAATTGATTTCGGCAGGTATCCGTTAACACCAATGTATACTGCAACCATCAGCGTTAACTTCTAAAAATCTTTATATGAATAAGATGAACCGCATATATTATTTCACCACTTTGTTGCTGGCAATGGCAGCAATGGCCGGATGTAAAAAAAGTTTTCTTGAAAAACCACCACTGAGCTCAATAGTGGATGCTAATTTTTATAAGACCGATGAACAGGTTTTGGCAAGTACCGCTTTATTATATAGTGAAGTATGGTTTGATTATAATGACAAGGCGATGTACAACATCGGTGACTTCCGCGGCGGAACGGCCTACTCTGCCTGGAATGACAGGGGCAATGTATTGTTCAACACCACAGGTGGAACACCGGAGAATGGCGCATCCTGGCGTGCATTCTTCAACGTGGTGGGCCAGGCCAATCTTTTCCTGTACAATATCGAAAGATATGGTGGTGAGAATGTTTCTCCCAACATCAAAAAAATGGCTGTTGCAGAAGCAAGATTCATGAGGGCCCTTGCTTACAGGTTCCTGGTAATGAACTGGGGTCCTGTTCCCGTGATTGAAAATAATTTTGAAAAACTTTTTGATTCAACCATTACCAGGAATACGGTTCCAAGTGTATGGCGTTTCATTACAAGAGAAATGCGTGCTGCAGCACAGGATCTCCCTGAAACAGCCATTCAGGATGGAAGATTAACCAAATGGAGTGCAGAAGGGATGCTGGCAAGATTCTATTTAACAAGAGCAGGGGTAGAATCATCCGGTGGGAGCCGCAACCAGGTGTTTCTTGACAGCGCAAAATATTTTGCTCAGCGTGTGATCAACAATAGCGGAAAAAGATTGCTGACCAGCTATGAGGACCTGTTCAGATATCCATACGATAATAATGCGGAATCCTTATTTGAACTGCAATGGGTATTTGCCGGCCCCAGTGTGTGGGGTACCAACAACAGTATGCCGGAGTACCTTGCCTTCAGTCCTGATATTTCTTTTGGCGGTTGGGGCGGTGATAAAAGTGCAACATGGTGGATGATCTCACAATATGATGGCTTTAACGTACAGTCAAATGGCAACCTGAAAGGTAGAACACTTGACCAGCGTTTGCATGCAACGTTCATGCTCCCGGGTTTCAGTTATCCGGAGATCACCAGGGTGTCGGACAGAACAAAACTGATCTATCCGGATGGAAGTACAGACCAGGAATTCATGGCCATTAAAAAATATGTGATCGGTTCACCTATTGACCTGGCAGGCATAGCTTCCCAACAGCGTTATCCAAACAATACTTACATGATGCGTCTTGCGGAAATGTACCTGATCTATGCTGAAGCAACCATTGGAAATAATGGTTCAACCACCGATGAAACAGCGGTTAACTATTTTAATAAAGTGCATACCCGTGCAGGACTTCCCGAATACGAAGTAGGTGGAACAAATGGCAGTGGTCCGCTTACGCTTGAGGAAGTACAAAGAGAAAGATTCAAGGAGTTTGCCATGGAAGGTATGGCGTGGTACGATCTGGTAAGCCTGCATTATTATAATCCCACCAAAGCTTATTCCATTTTGAATTCGCAGGACAGGGGATTGTTCTCCGTGCAGACCAACCAAATGCCGAATCCATCGGAGTGGACATTTATCAAAACCACCTGGTATGCTGAAAGAACCATCAATGCGAGTTCAGGAAATTTCCAGTTGCCTATTCCAACATCAGAACTGGCACAGGCACCCAATCTTCAGAAACCTCCGGTTGATTATCCATAAAAAACTAACAACAACTAATAAAGAAATTGAACTCCAATGAAATCAATTAATAAAATACTCCTCATACTGTTGATGACTGCCGGTGTACTGAGTGTATTCAATTCCTGTAAAAAAGAGGAATCGGAAGGCACGCCCTCCATTGACTATGTAAGGATCACCAGGCCTGAATCGTCCGACTCCCTTCTGGTAAGTGCCGGACAGGGACAGCTGATTGCGATAGTAGGTAATAATCTGAAGAACGCAGTTGAGATCTGGTTCAACGACCAGAAAGCACAGCTTACGCCAACCTATATCACCAATACTTCCATTCTTGTTGCTGTTCCAAGCCAGATCCCATTAAGTGTGAACAATACCATGAAGATCGTTTTCAAAAACGGTTATGAACTCAAACATAATTTCACGGTTGATATCAGCGAACCGCTGGTAAGCATGATGGACCTTGAATATGTAAAAGAAGGTGAGGTGGCCGTAATTCGTGGTGATTATTTCTATGCTCCGCTTACGGTAACATTTACCGGGGATGTGCAGGGACAGGTTGAAAATTTAACCGATCAGGAAATTCAGGTAAGGGTTCCTGCCGGTGCCCTGCCTGGTCCGGTAACCGTTAAAACAAATTTTGGTGAAACTGAATCAGAGTTCTGGTTCCGTGATAACAGGAATATGCTGATCCATAACGATCCGTGGACAGGATGGTGGGGCCAGTCCAATGTAAAACCTGCAACCGATCCCCTAGCCATCAATGGAAATTTTACAAGGATCACGCAAAACATCGGTGCGTGGGGCTGGACGGAATGGATAGGCGGAAAAGAAGATGCGCTGGCTACCAGTCACAATCTGCCTGATGAAGCAGTGCTCAACCCTGAGAAATACAATATGAAATTTGAGATCAATACATTGAAACCATATAATGGTAACAGGATCAAATTCATGATAGGCCAGGTAAACGGCCCTGATCCTAACTGGGATAGTGAACCTTATTTCTGGGAACCTCCATTTGATACAGAAGGAGAATGGCGTACCGTTACTGTTTCCTTTGATGAAGTGGTTGCCAATTATGTAACCAACTGGGGTGTTCGTCCACAGGGTTATGGCGTAAAGGTGTGGTTCCATGGTCCGGGTTCACTGGATGCAGACATTGCTTTTGATAACCTGAGGGTAGTTCCAAAAATTTCAAATTAATAAAAGTTCAATCTACACAAATGATTCAACTAACAAATACCAAACTGATTGCGCTGATATGCATGGTTATGTCAGTGGGGTTGTTAACCTCCTGCGAAAAAGAAGAAAATGCCAGTTCGGGGAAAATAGAACTCCTGAGCTTTGGTCCCACTGGTGCCAGTCACGGCGATACCCTGCGTTTCTTTGGAAGGAATCTCGACCAGGTTACCGCAGTTGTATTTACAGGTACCAATGCAACCGTTGAAAAATCAGCTTTTAAAACGCATACTTCAAGCCTCATTTTATTGATTGTTCCGGAAGGTGCTGAAAAAGGTCTTGTAACATTAAAAACACCACAGGGTGATATTGTTTCCAAAACAGTGTTGAACCTTGGTGTGACTGCACAGATATCATCCATTACAGATGAAGCAAGACCAGGGTCCAATATTACCATTAGTGGAAGCTATCTGAACTGGATAGAGCGGATCACCTTTGCAGAAAATAAAGTAGTGGAAACATTTGTAAGTAAAACATTCAATGAACTGGTGGTTACTGTTCCTGACGATGCGCAAACAGGACCCTTATTGATCTTTTATGGCGGTACAGATTCGCTGGAAATTGAAACAACCGATACCGTGAAGGTAACCTTACCCATTGCAACCGGTTTTTCACCCAACCCTGTTAAACACGCAGAGAATGTAACCATCACAGGAACCAATCTTGATCTGGTAAGAGAGGTGATGTTTACAGGCGTGTCAGCACCGGTTACCACATTTGTTAGTCAGTCGGCTTCACAACTGGTGGTAAAAGTTCCGGGCAGTACTAAAAATGGATCTGTTACACTTGAAGCCGCATCAGGTGTTCAAACTACATCCGCAGCAAGTCTCGACCTGGTATGGCCTTCGGTTACTACCATGACGCCAAACCCTGTTGATCCCGGTGCCAATCTTACCATTACAGGAACCAATCTTGATCTTGTAACGTCTATAACTTTTGAAAATGCTGCAGCGGTAAGCAGTTTTGTAAGCCAGTCGCCAACACAGATCGTTGTAACGGTTCCTAACGGTGTGGCTCAGGGTGTGATCACCCTTGGTGTACTTAATTCTTCCGTAACTGTTTTATCAACGGATATTTTGCAGATCACCGGCGCCGTGCCGCCACCAACCATATCATTCCCTATTTATAATGATGCCGTTACTTCCAACTGGACAGGTAATAGCGGATGGGTAGGTGGTGGATGGGGTGGTACTGCCAATTATAATAACAGTTCACCTGTAAGGGAAGGAACAAAGTCGGTAAAGATCGATTACACCGGTGGATGGGGATCGCCCATGCAACTGGGTGGTGCCAACATCAGCCTGACACCATTTACCTCTTTAAAGATCTCTGTGTACGGCGGACCAGGAAGTAACGGAAAAAAGATCAACGTAGGTATCAACACGGCAGATAAGTATACCATTACTATTGTTGAAGGCCAGTGGACAGATTATGCCATCCCTGTTTCCACACTGGGAGTAACTAATTTGAACGAGATCTGGATCAAAGAGTACAATGGTTCCGGTGGATTTTCCATTTATGTTGATGCGCTTGGCCTGAATTAGTGAACCTTGAAGGATAAATATTTTATAATAACTATTGTTTTAACATATTTTAAAAACTGTTTCTCATTAAGCAATCGTTCATTTTTTACTGGTTCATTCTGATATTGGAGTGAACCAGTTTTTTTTAAGACCAATGCTCCAAAGAAATTATAACCGTACAAAAGAAACACTCAATACCTGAGATGAGATCCATACTAATTCTTTTTTTGGTCCTGGCACAACAACTGTTGAATGCCCAGGATTTTGTTCAGCGTAAGGGTCATCAGTTTTTTCTTGATGGCAGGCCCTATTATTATATCGGTGCCAATTACTGGTATGGTGGTGTATTGGGTCTGGAGAAAGACAAAAAGCGTGGGATTGACAGATTAAGAAATGAACTTGATTTTTTAAAATCAAAAGGTGTCAGCAACCTGCGTATCATGGCCGGCGCAGAGGGAAGCGGATTGGTACATGGTGTGGAAAGAGTAGGGCCCCCACTTCAAACTGAAAAAGGAAAATTCAATGCATCTGTTCTAACAGGACTTGATATGCTGCTAAATGAAATGGGCAAAAGAAATATGAAGGCCATTTTGTTCTTTAGTAATAACTGGGAATGGAGTGGTGGATTTCTTCAGTACCTCAGATGGAATAAGCTGATTGATGATTCCACTTTCAGAAGTAAACTTCCATGGGATGCGATGAGGGATTATATAAGTAAGTTTTATACCTGTGATGAATGTAAAAAAGATTACCTGAAGCAGGTTGCGTTTATCATGGACAGAACCAACAGTATCACGGGAAAGAAATATATCAGCGATCCTGTTATCATGGCCTGGGAACTGGCTAATGAACCAAGACCCATGAGGCCTGCATCAAATGAGGCCTATAAAAAATGGATAACTGATGTTGCTGCCTTCATAAAATCAAAAGATAAGAACCACCTTGTAACTACAGGACATGAGGGTGAGATGGGATCGGAAAGTCTTTCGCTGTTTGAAGAGATACACCGGGATAAGAACATTGACTACCTCACCATTCATATCTGGCCAAAGAACTGGAGCTGGTTTCAGCCTGCAAGTATGGAAAAGGATTTTGCAGGCGTGCTTGAAAAAACAAATAATTATATCTACAAACATATTGAAGTAGCCACAAGGCTCAGCAAACCATTGGTCATTGAAGAATTCGGACTTCCAAGAGATCATCATTCATTTCAACTTTCTTCACCTACTACCTTACGCAACAAGTACTATGAAAACATTTTTGGCTTAATCAAAGATCACCACGCCAGGGATGGGGTGGTGGCTGGCGCAAATTTCTGGGCTTTTAACGGAATGGCAAGACCAATAGAAGGACAAACATTCTGGAAGCAGGGTGATGATTATATGGGCGACCCTCCAATGGAAGAACAGGGTTTGAATGGTGTATTCGATAGTGACCAGTCAACCTGGGATCTAATTTATTTCTATACCAGCAGCATATTGCCGGCAGGGAATTCACCGCTGCCTTCGGATAAAATGGCAACAAAAAGAACCGTCAGTCTATATCAAAATCTAAAAAAGCTTTTGGATAAAGGAATTATGTTTGGTCACCAGGATGATCTTGCCTATGGAGTGAACTGGAGGTACATTCCGGGCAGAAGCGATGTAAAGGAACTGACAGGAGAATATCCTGCGGTATATGGATGGGAATTGGGAAATATTGAGCATGGCCTTCCTTATAATCTGGATAGTGTGCCATTTGATAAGATGAAACAATACATCAGGCAGGGTTATGAAAGAGGCGGCGTCATCACCATCAGCTGGCATAGTGATAACCCTTTAACAAACGGTTCGGCATGGGACACTACTCACGGTGGCGTACAATCGGTTTTACCGGGCGGATCAAAGCATGAATTATATAAGACCTGGCTGGATAATGCTGCAGCTTTTTTGAATGATCTGAAGGACAAAAACGGTGAGCTGATACCTGTCCTGTTCAGACCTTACCACGAATTGACCGGTAACTGGTTCTGGTGGTGCCGCAATACCAGTTCTCCCGACCAATTCAAATTACTCTGGAGATTCACGGTTGATTATTTTCAAAATGAAAAAGGGCTGCATCATTTGTTATATGCTTACAATACAGCTGATTTCAACAGCCGCGAAGATTTTCTTCAATACTATCCCGGCGATGATGTGGTGGACATGGTAAGCTTTGACGGTTACCAGCACGGAGATCCATCAGTGAATAACGATTTCCTGAATTCTATTGACAACAAGCTTTCCATTCTTACACAGATAGCAACTGAGAAAAATAAGATCCCTGCGCTGGCTGAAACGGGCTTTGAAAGAATTCCTTATGCTCACTGGTGGACCAGTACACTTTGGAAAGCCATGGAGAAACACCGGATATCCTATGTTTTGATCTGGCGCAATCATGGATTGCAGCCAAATGGTAACCGGCATTATTATGTTCCGACAATGGGCGATGTTTCTTCAGATGATTTTATAAAGTTCTATAAGATGGAAAGAACATTGTTTGAAAAGGATGTAGCAAAGGAAAGATTGTACGAATGAGATTCAGGAATGAAGGGACCGGGGAAGCAGGCATGTTGATCCATCCCATCATCAAAAATTTTAAAACAGCAAGGCAAAAATATAAACCACTCTCCAATGAGGCTTCACACCATTGATATAGTGATCATACTTGTTTATCTGGTTTCCATGATCATGATCGGGTGGTATTTGCGCAAGTCGGCACGGGCCAGTAAAGAAAATTACCTGCTGGCCGGTAAATCACTTCCATGGTATTACCTGGGATTGTCGAATGCTTCAGGCATGTTTGATATTTCAGGCACCATGTGGATGGTAACGCTGGCCTTTGTGTATGGATTAAAAAGTATCTGGATCCCCTGGCTATGGCCGGTTTTCAACCAGATATTCCTGATGATGTACCTGGCGGTATGGTTACGCAGATCCAATGTAACCACCGGTGCGGAATGGATGGTAACAAGATTTGGCAAAGGAAGAGATTCTTCACTGGCCCAGTGGATCATTGTAGTTTTTGCCATTCTGAGTTGTCTTGGTTTTCTTGCGTATGGATTTGTGGGGCTTGGCAAGTTTGTTGAGATCTTTCTTCCGTGGCAGCATATTCAGCCTTATCTGCCTTTTACGCTTGCTCCTGAATACGTAGCACATTTCTATGGAATAACATTTACGCTCATTGCTGTTATTTATTCCATACTGGGCGGAATGAAAAGCATTGTATGGGCCGATGTAGTACAATACCTGATCATGACAATGGCAGCCGTTGCCATTGCAATAATTGCCATGACCGAATTAACCGATCACAGGCTTATTGTTCCTGAAGGATGGAGTAACCCGTTTTTTGGATGGAACATGAACCTTGACTGGACCAGCATCAATTCAAGGGTAAATGAAAAAATAAACAGCGATCAGTTTGAACCCTTCGCCATTTTTTTCAGCCTCATGCTTGCTAAAGGAATACTTGCAAGTATAGCAGGTCCTGCACCTAATTATGATATGCAAAAAATCCTTTCGACAAGAACTCCAAAAGATGCGGCTAAAATGAGTGGACTGGTTTCTGTGATCCTGCTGCCAACAAGATACCTGATGATCACAGGTTTTGCCGTGCTTGGAATTTTATTTTTCGACCAGTTGCAACTAGGCACCGGCGCAAACATTGATTTTGAAAAAATATTACCGGCAGCTATCAATGGTTTTGTTCCTGCAGGTTTAATGGGATTATTACTGGCAGGACTAGCCGCTGCATTCATCGGCACCTTTGCAGGCACGCTCAATGCTGCTCAGGCTTATATACTCAATGATATTTATGTGAAATATATCAATAAGCATGCTTCGCAAAGAAAAATTACGGGTGTTGGTTACCTGGTAGGGATTATGGTGGTTGCTGTAAGTGTCACCATGGGATTCTTCGCGGGTAATGTGAATGATATTTTACAATGGATTGTAGGTGCACTTTACGGAGGATATATTGCAGCCAATGTATTGAAGTGGCATTGGTGGAGGTTCAATGCATATGGATTCTTCTGGGGTATGATGGCAGGCATAACAGCCGCCCTGGTATTCCCTTACATTTTTACGGGCGTTCCATTATATAGCTGGCCCCTGCTATTCATGATATCATTTGCAGCCAGTATTCTGGGAACATATGCAAGCAGGCCTGCTGAAATGTCTGTGTTGAAATCCTTTTATAAAAACGTACGGCCCTGGGGTTTTTGGGCACCCGTTCAAAGGTTGGTGCAGAAGGAAGATCCTTCATTCAGACCCAACAAAAATTTTAAGCTCGATATGTTCAATGTTTTTATTGGCATTATCGGACAGTGTTGTTTAACGCTGCTACCCATGTACCTGGTATTATGGATGAAGCTTCCATTGCTTATCACAGCCATCATCCTTACTATAATAATATTGATACTAAAAAGAACCTGGTGGGACAGGCTGGAAGATGATGAAACAATGATTGAGGAAATGCCGCAAGGCAAAAAAATAAAGGATCATGAATATAGCATTTGAAAAAAAAATGAATTCGCTCAGGCGATCGCATGAGGAACTGATCAGGAAGGAAAATGCAAAGAGTGATTTTTACAACGGCATTGTTGACCGGTATATCCAACCCGTACTCACTGCCGCGCATACTCCTTTGTTCTGGCGGTATGATTTCAATGAAGAAACAAATCCATTCTTAATGGAACGTTTTGGCATCAACGCCGTTTTTAATTCAGGAGCCATTTATTTGAATGGTAAATATTACCTGGCCGCAAGAGTGGAGGGCGTGAACAGGAAATCATTCTTTGCAATTGCCGAAAGTGATAATGGAATTGACGGTTTTGAGTTCTGGGATTATCCGGTTGATCTGCCTGGAACAAATGATCCCGATGCCAATGTGTATGATATCCGGCTGGTGAAACATGAAGACGGCTGGATCTATGGTTTGTTTTGTACGGAAAGAAAAGATCCTGCTGCTGCGCCCGGCGATGAGTCAGCTGCCATTGCCCGGTGTGGCATAGCCAGAACCAGGGACCTTTTAAAATGGGAACGGCTGCCCGACCTGAAAACACCATCACCCCAGCAGAGGAACGTGGTGCTGCATCCTGAATTTGTAAATGGAAAATATGCATTCTACACCAGGCCGCAGGATGGTTTTATCAATACAGGTAAAGGCGGTGGAATTGGTTTTGGAGTTTGTGATGATATTGAAAATGCCGTAATAGAAACAGAGACGGTTATTGATCCCAAGGTCTATCATACCATATATGAATCTAAAAACGGATTAGGCCCTGCGCCGCTAAAAACAAAATACGGATGGCTCCACCTTGCACATGGAGTAAGAAATACGGCAGCAGGTTTACGTTACACACTTTATATGTTTATGACCGACCTGAATGATGTTACAAAAGTGATCTATAAACCCGGAGGATATTTTATGGCACCGGAAGGTGAGGAAAGGGTAGGCGATGTGTCAAATGTTTTATTCAGTAATGGATGGATAATGAATGAAGCTGGAAAGGTTTTTATTTATTATGCTTCCTCCGATACACGGCAGCATGTGGCCACCAGTTCAATTGAACAGTTAATTGATTATGTAATGAATACGCCCCAGGATCAACTTACATCCGGGTCTTCTGTGCGCACCATAACATCGATCATTGATAAGAACAAGGAACTGGAAAAAGCCGGAAAAGGAAAAATGAATGGGATACCAAAGAGCAGGGTTGATGTATAAACTACAGTCTGGCATTGAAAAATGATATCTATCCTTGAACAATATCATAAAGAAATGCATCTGGAATTGCATTCCATCCTGGATTACTGGATGCAATACACCGTTGATGAAGTGAATGGAGGTTTTATTGGCAGGGTAGATCACCAGAACAAAATATATCGTGAAGCACCCAAGGGTTCTGTCCTGAATAGCAGGATACTCTGGACCTTTTCATCTGCTTATATGCTTACCCGAAAAAAAACTTATCTGCAAATGGCAGAAAGGGCTTTTCAGTATCTGACAGAATATTTTATTGACAAGGAATATGGCGGCGTGTACTGGACGGTTGACCATAAAGGCTTGCCTCTCGATACAAAAAAACAGGTTTATGCCCTGTCATTTGCAGTGTATGGCTTAAGCGAATATTACCGTGCTTCAGGTAATGAACAGGCATTAGCACATGCCATTCAACTGTACAGCGATATTCAGAAATTCAGTTATGACGCGGTTAACGGTGGTTATATTGAAGCACTGGCCAGAAACTGGGATCCTGTTGATGACCTGAGGCTAAGTGAAAAGGATGCCAATGAACCAAAGTCAATGAATACACACCTGCATGTGCTGGAAGGTTTTGCCGGTCTTTATTCAACATGGCCCGACGCATCACTTAAAATGCATTTGAAGGGACTGGTGGAGCTGTTCACTGACCATATTATCTCAAAAGAATCCGGGCACCTGGTGTTGTTTTTCGATATGGAATGGAATGAAAGATCAGGTATTCATTCCTATGGACATGATATTGAAGCTGCATGGCTGCTCCAGGAAGCTGCCGAATTATGTGATAATGATCTTCTTTTGGAAAAGGTCAGAAAATATTCACTGGTGCTGACGCAAGCCGCTGCAGAAGGACTTGATAAAGATGGAGGTTTGTGGTATGAATATGACAGCGCAAAACACCATCTTGTAAAAGAAAAACATTCATGGCCACAGGCGGAAGCCATGGTTGGATTTTTCAATGCCTGGCAAAATACCGGTGATGAAAAATATCTCCGGCATTCCCTGAACAGCTGGCAGTTTGTCAAAAAATATATAAGGGACAATACAGGTGAATGGTATTGGGGTGTGTTTGAAGATGCAAGGCCTATGTTGAAGGAAGACAAAGCCGGGATATGGAAATGTCCCTATCACAACAGCCGCGCCTGCATTGAAATTATAAAAAGGATCAGGCAGATCAGGAATAATAAATTGTATGAGAAAGAAACATTTCAGCTTTAACCTTATATCATTTGTTATAACATAACTGACAGAAGATCCTGCAACAGATCAAAGGTCAATGCTATACTAAAGTAAATGAGCTTGGAGAAAAGCCAGGATGGATGAGCAGTTATCTGTAGAATCTTAATTAAATATAAAATATCGGCAACCAGGATTTTTGAATATGAACAGAAGATATTACAAGCAGATCATTTTATCCTGTATTTTATTTTTTGTGACAGGGTCATTGCATGCAGTTGACTTCATCATAACTGAAGACGGTATCATACTCCGCCCTGACTCAGTTTATTCCGGAAGTATTAAAGAAGTTCATATAAATGTGATAAGCCCTGCCATCATAAGGGTAACGGCTGTGCCCTATGGTGCGCAATTGAAGCAGGAGAGTCTTATGATAACCAACCGTTCCTTTCCAGGCGTTACATGGAATGTTCGGGAGCTGAATGGTAAGGTGTGGCTGGTAACTTCAAAACTTTCTGTGGTTGCCAGTCTGGAAAATGCCAGTATACTTTTTCTTGATGAACATGACCGGATCTTATTGTCGGAAAAACCTTTCAGCCGGAAATTAACCCCGCAGGTTTTTGAGGGCCAGCCCTTATTCAATGTTCAACAGACTTTTGAAACCCTGCCCGATGATGCATGGTATGGGTTGGGACAACACCAGGATGGCCTGATGAATTACAAAACCTACCAGGTGCAGTTATTTCAAAATAATACTGAAGTAGCGGTTCCATTCCTGATTTCCAAAAAAAATTATGGCATTCTCTGGGATAATTATTCGCTTACATATGTTGGCGATACCAGGCCATACAGGTCATTGAGCGCATTGAAGCTTTATTCAAAAAATGATGAAGCCGGATGGTTAACTGCCAGTTATAGTAATGACAGGGATAATGCGGACGGTGTAACAGTACAAAGAGCAGAATCAGATATCAGTTTTGAATTTCTCAATGATTCCAGATTATACCTTCCTAAAGAATTCAGGCCGGAAAATGGTATAGCCACCTGGGAAGGAAGTTTCGCATCTTCAATAACGGGCATACATAAATTGCGATTCACCTATGCCGGTTATGTAAAGGTCTGGATCAACAATAAACTTATGCTTGACCGCTGGAGGCAATCCTGGAATCCTGGTTCTGCCATTCTGGATATTGATATGAAAAAGGATGAAAAGAATTCGATTAAGATCGAATGGATACCCTATGGCGGTGAATCCTATCTTTCTTTAAAATATTTGCCACCTCTAAGTGAGGAAGAGACCAATAGTTTTAGTTTTTCATCTGAAGCAGGAGAGCAGCTTGATTATTATTTTATTCATGGAAATAATATGGATAGTGTTATCTCCGGGTACAGGAAGCTTACGGGCAGGGCGGTGATGCTTCCCAGGTGGGCGTTTGGAAAATGGCAAAGCCGCGAACGGTATAAAACACAAAAAGAATTACTTGACGTGGCAGCTGAATTCAGACAAAGAAGGATCCCCCTGGATAATATTGTACAGGACTGGAGTTATTGGAAAGAGGCAGCGTGGGGAAGCCAGGAATTTGATGAAACAAGATTTCCCGGTCCGGACAGTATGATCGGTGTTCTTCATGATAAACATAAGATGCATTTCATGATCTCTGTATGGCCAAAATTTTACGAGGCCATACCGGCTTATAATGAATTCAAAAACAAAGGATGGTTATACATGCGCAATATAGCAGACAGGCAAAAGGACTGGATAGCGCAGGGATACGTTTCAACATTTTATGATGCTTTCAATGAAGATGCTCAAAAAGGATTCTGGGATCTTCTCCGTAAAAATTTATACTCGAAAGGTGTTGATGCCTGGTGGATGGATGCCAGTGAGCCGGATATTCTATCCAATGTATCTCCCCAAAAAAGGAAGGAACAAATGTCGCCCACCGCATTAGGCCCGGCTGCGCAATTTTTAAATGCTTATCCTTTACAAAATGCAAAAGGAATTTATGAAGGACAAAGACAAACCAATCCGGATGAACGCGTTTTTATTCTGACACGCTCCGCTTATGGAGGTCTTCAACGGTATGCTTCGGTAACATGGAGCGGGGATATTGCTTCACGGTGGCATGATATGAAAGCGCAATTGTCCGCGGGTGTAAATTTTTCCATGTCAGGCCTTCCTTACTGGACCATGGATATTGGTGGCTTTGCCGTTGAATCCAGATTTGAAAAACCTGATGCTGAAGCCTTGGAAGAATGGAGGGAATTACAAACCAGGTGGTACCAGTTTGGCGCATTCGTGCCGCTGTTCCGTGTACATGGACAATTTCCATTTCGCGAGATCTATAACATTGCACCAGCCGATCATGAAGCATATAAAAGCATGTTGTATTACAACAGGCTGCGGTATAGATTTTTACCTTATATATATTCACTGGCAGGTCATGCCTTTCATCAGGATGGTACTTTAATGAGAGGCCTGGTAATGGATTTTCCCAATGATAAAAATGTAACCGGTATTAATGATGCATATATGTTTGGTCCTTCTTTGCTGGTAAATCCGGTTTTTGAATACAGGCAGCGGTCAAGAACGGTTTACCTGCCGTATGGTACGGGCTGGTATAACCTTTATACGGGAAAATATGTTGAAGGAGGAGACACCATTATTGCACAGGCTGAGTATGAAAGAATGCCGGTATTTGTAAAGGCGGGATCCATTCTCCCTACCGGTCCTGAATTGCAATACACGGATGAGAAACCTGCGGATGAAATTACACTCCATGTTTACACAGGAGCAGATGGTTCGTTTTCATTGTATGAAGATGAAGGAACAAATTATAATTACGAAAAAGGTGCATTTTCAATTATACCGGTTCAATATCATGAGTCAACATCCACGCTTACCATTGGCAACAGGCAGGGATCATTTAAAGGGATGCTGAAGAAAAGAAAATTTCATATCGTATGGATCGGAAAAAATAAACCATATGGTATGGACAGCAAAACAAACGTTGATGCAACCATCAACTATACGGGTAAGGCCATAACAGTAAAAAAGAGTTGATATGAAAAATGTATGGGTCTGTCTGATCTTTATTGCTACGGTTATTTCTGCCTGTAAAAAAAACAGCGGAGGCGATCCCGGTCCAGCACCAAATCCACCAACACCCATACCAACACCTGTTGATCCTGCGGTGGCCGGCACCATTGGTTTTTTTCTTGATAACTGGGAGCCCCGGAGTTTTGTAACACCATCATATGAAGAAGTGCCTGCTCCAGTGGGAGAACCGGGTGCATTTATCACGATAGATGCAGCCAGTATCATCACTAAGATTCCCTTATCCATCTTCGGACAAAATGCAAATATCTGGATGACACAAATGGTAACGGAAGGATCATTGATGAATCACCTTACCAAACTCCAGCCACATATTATCCGCTTCCCCGGTGGAAGTCTGAGTGATAAATATTTTTGGAATGCAGATCCTGACCAGCCGCCTGCCGATGCGCCGGCTGTATTGTTAAATGCAAACGGACAGGAAGAACCCGCTGGGTATTGGTATGGGAAAAACAATGCGTCATGGACCCTCTCCGTCAATAATTATTACAATATGCTGCAACAAACAGGAAACACGGGTATGATCACTATCAATTATGGTTATGCGCGGTATGGAACAGGCGCTGATCCTGTGGCGCAGGCAGCACACATGGCGGCAAACTGGGTGCGGTTTGATAATGGAAGGACAAAATACTGGGAGATCGGAAATGAAAGCAATGGAACATGGGAAGCCGGGTACAGGATCGATAAGAATAATAATAAAGATTTTCAACCCGAATTCATTACCGGTGCCTTGTATGGAAAACACTTCAGGGTCTTTTCCGATTCAATGAAGAAAGCCGCGCAGGAGATCAACAGGCAGATTTATATAGGTGCTTACCTCCTGGAAAAACAGCCGGAAGGATGGCAAACGCAAACCGACCATACCTGGAATGCAGGTGTGTTGGGAGAAAGCAATAACAAGGCGGATTTTTATATCATTCATAGTTATTACACACCTTACCAGCAGAATTCAACAGCATCTGTTATTTTAAATACAGGCTCTGAAAATACAACCGCAATGATGGGTTTTGTAAAAACCGCCATTACAAATGCAGGAGCAGCAATGAAACCCATAGCATTAACAGAATGGAATATTACTTCCATGGGTTCAAGGCAGCAGGTGTCTTTTATCAATGGTATGCATGCTGCTATTTTATTAGGTGAAAGCCTGAAGAATAAATATGGAGAAACCAGCCGCTGGGACCTCGCAAACGCATGGGAAAATGGAAACGACCATGGATTATTCAATATTGGAGATGAACCCGGAGGCGTGAGTAAATGGAATCCAAGACCAGCTTTTTATTACATGTATTATTTCAGGAAAATGATTGGGGACAGGTTATTAAGCACATCAGTGATTGGTGCGGATATAATGGCCTATGCTTCTTCTTTTTCATCAGGACATAAGGGCGTGATTCTGGTGAACAAGTCAACCAGTTCAAAGGTGGCTTCAATTATTTTACAGAATGCCACTGCAGGTAACCGGTTTTACTTTTATACACTAACAGGGGGAACAGATAATGGTGAATTCTCAGGGAAGGTTTATGTAAATGGCAGAGGCCCGGCTGAACCATCCGGAGGACCCGCAAATGAATATGCAACCTTGAAACCGCGATCCTCAACAACACAGAATGGAATAAGGGTGTCATTGCCGGCCCGGTCGGTTGTATACATGGTGATGGATTGAACGGGAGCATGGCCGGGGGGAACAGGGAACAGGGAACATAGTAAGGAAGAAGTAGGGACATGCCAGAGAATGGCCTTTTGCATGTCATATAAACGTTATCGTTGTGGCCATTCGCCGGCATGTCCGGTAGAACAGACGAAAAAGAATATCGAACAGGGAACAGAGTAAGGAAGAAGTAGGGACATGCCAGAGAATGGCTTATGCATGTTATATCAAAGTTCTCGATGTAGCCATTCGCCGGCATGTCCGGTAGAACAGATGAAAGAATATCGAACAGGCACAGGGAACATAGTAAGGAAGAAGTAGGGACATGCCATAGAATGGCCTTTTGCAT
>CAMPIQ010000053.1 GCA_946886475.1 uncultured Chitinophagales bacterium
ATAGAAATTTGATACATAACATTTTTTTAATTCCCCTGGCTTCCCTTCGTTGTGTATGCCAGTTATAATACGATAAATTCCAGCGTGATGGATTTTTGAAAGGTATGTCTGCAACACGTGCAAATATTTCAGCACCCGACCCTGAAAAATGAAGTCAGTGATGGCATAGAATAAAAAAGAGGAAATGTAATTCCCTCTTTTCATTTTTAATATTTGAATATTTAATCCACTCTTCTATTTCCTCTTAACAGGGCTACCAGCAAAAGGATAAATACAGCTACACCCACAATCCAAACCCATGGTTGTGCGTACCAGTTTCCTCCGTCATCTTTCCCAATATCCACTTTGATATCTGTTCCTTCTGTGCCACCTTCCTGGGCCAGCAGGGAAATGGAAACAAATAATGTAATGATCATGGTCATGATCCTTGCAAAAAAAACTTGAATCGGCTTCATTATAGAATGTTTTATGGTTAGAGCTAATTATACTAAAGTTGTGCCCGACCCCATTCAATGAAGAGCCCGTTACCAGTTATTTTTTTGTTCACTATTGATCCTTTCCAGCGGATCAGGCTTGTTATGCATCCAGTCCGGATCAAAATCTACAAACCAGGATAACCACAGTACTCTTGAAAAACGCATGAGCCAGGGTTGCAGGGCAACAAGTAGTAAGGAGTTGGTTGTGATCCATATAAGAAAACGGTTATCACTGAAGGAAAACCCGATAATAGCGAACCATAAAAGAAAATAAACAAGTGAAATAAGTAGCGCAACCAGATAACTGACATATCCGGTACCATAATAAAATCCTAATTCAATATCCGTTGGCTGGGTACAAACGGGGCAGTTTTCGTGCATTGCCATATTTCGCTTAAACCTGTACGTTAGTGGATGTTGAAATAATTTCCCTTCCCGGCATCTTGGGCAACGGCAATTGATCACTGTGGTAATATAACTCCGGTGAGGAAGTTCATTCTTCATATCTTATAAATATTCAAGAAGTTTTTCCATCTGCATGCTCCTGGATCCCTTGATCAGAAAGCAGGCATTTTCAATATGCCGGTGCTTTAACCAGCTGCCAGCGTCTGCCGCTGTTTCAAATTTTTGATAGGGATGGTCTGTTTTCAAAAAATCACCGCCTATCAGTAGCACCTCTTTCCACTGGTGTTTACCAATCTCCTTTACCAACCATTCATGCTCCTTCCTGCTTTCAATTCCCAACTCTGCCATGGCACCAAGGGCAAGTATCTTATCCTTGTTTTCATTTTTTGAAAAATTCTCAATAGCTGCTTTCATGCTGCTTGGATTGGCATTGTAGGCATCAAGTATGATGGTATTGCTTCCTTTTTGCACCAATTGTGAGCGGCTGTTGTTGGGTGCATAATTTTCAATGGCTTCCAGGATATTTTCAGTAGCCACTCCAAAATATTTCCCTGCCGCTACTGCTGCCAGTACATTGGGCAAATTATAATCACCAACAAGCCGGGTGTGGATTTCACCTTCAAATCCTTTCTTAAAGGCTACAGTTAAAAAAGGATGAGAACCTGAAACATTTCCTGTTACATCCGCATCATGGGTGCCATAGGAATACCGTTTGTCTATTCCAGTGCTCATTGATTTCAGGTAATCATAATCATTCATAAGGAAGGCCATTCCATGGTGATCGCGTAAATGATCAAACAATTCACCCTTTCCTTTTTTCACTCCCTCCTCGCTTCCAAAACCTTCCAGGTGTGCCTTGCCGCAGTTGGTTATAAGTCCGTGTGTAGGCAACGCCATCCTGCAGTACGATGCGATCTCCCCACGATGATTGGCACCCATTTCAATTACTGCTATTTCAGCATCCTTCCTGATCTTTAAAATGGTAAGCGGCACCCCAATATGGTTATTCAGGTTGCCTTCCGTGGTATAGGCCTTAAATGAAGTGGAGAGAACGGCGTGGATTAATTCTTTTGTAGTGGTCTTTCCATTACTTCCGGTAATGGCCAAAAAGGGAATATTGAATTGTTTCCTGTGATGTAGTGCAAGTTCCTGCAAGGCCTGGAGCGTATCATTCACCAAAACCGTTTTTCCTTCTATCTCATAATCAGGATCATCAATTACTGCGTATGCAGCGCCCGATTCAATGGCTTTTGCCGCAAAAGCATTGCCATTGAAGCTGGGACCTTTCAATGCAAAAAACAGGTCTCCATTTTTTAGTTTCCGGGTATCGGTCTGAACAGATGTATGTTGAAGATAAAGCGTGTAAAGTTCTGTGGTGCTCATGGGGCAAATTTACGTGAATCGGTAATGGTGGATCGTGAATAGGCTGCCGGAGCAACAGTGTAGTTCACGGGGTTCGCGATTGCAAAAAAAATCCCCGCCTTTCGGGCAGGGATCTTTTCTATTCATTCGGTCTGATTATCTCTTTTGCTTTTTAGTTCTGAAGAAATTACCAGTTTTACGTTTGTTACCTTCAGGGCTACCCATACGGTCCATTGCGCAACGGAAACCTATGGTGCTCATAGCCTGGTCTTCTTCAAGGAAGCGGCGTGTACCCGGGCTTAACCAGTAAGCACGGTCGTTCCAGCTTCCACCTTTATATACTCTTGATTTATCGGAAACCAAAGTGGTTTTTCCATAACCATAAGAAGATTCTGATTGCTCATCACCATCAAGGAAGTTGATAACATTACCTCTCTGGTAGTTACGGCGGTGCATGCTTTCAGAATCCGTAACAGGAACCATCTTCACACGTCCCACGCTGTCGATCTCAGTTTCGCCATCAGCGGTTTTGTACAGCTTCATGTATTTGTTACCACGTACAGGCGCCACGTCATCCTGGTTGCTGGCCACATCAAGACCAGTAAGCGGACGATAAACGTCAAACACCCACTCACTTACGTTACCAGCCATATTGTAGATGCCGAATCCGTTCGGATAGAAAGATTTTACATCGGCCGTATAAATGGCACGGTCATTCAAACCTCCGGCCACACCTGCATTGTCTCCCGAACCTCTTTTGAAGTTGGCCAGGAACTGTCCCTGCCAGCTGCCATGTTTGGTTTCACGAAGACCATTGATATTCTGGGCCCAAGGGTAAACCTGCTTATTGGATTGTAATTCCTCACCGCGTTTGCCTTCTTTCAAAGACGGACGTGGGTTTTGATTGATCAAACCATATGCGGCATATTCCCACTCCGCTTCAAATGGCAGGCGGTAGTCGGGTAATAAGATCCCGTCCTCCATGGTTACCTGCATACGCGGCGTACCCATTGGCGACTGAAGTTTATCTTTTTTATCAGGCTTACCAGGTTGTGCCACATAGTGACCTAACAGGTAAGATTTGGTTGTAAAGTTATTTTCCTGCTGCTGGCCCTGGATGCTTTGCTTGGCGATATATCCTTTTTTCATAAGGATACCTTCATTTACGCGGTCGCTCCTCCAGAGACAGAAATCATAAGCCTGTTGCCAGCTCACACCAACTACCGGATAGTTGTTGAAACCCGGATGGCGGAAATAATATTCAACCAGAGGTTCGTTATAACTCAGCTCACTACGCCAAACAAGGGTGTCGGGCAAAGCGGTCTCGATGATCTTTTTATTGTTCTCATCAGCTTCAGGATCAAAGATCCTGTTCAGCCAATGGATATATTCACGGTAGTGAATGTTGGCCACCTCGGTCCGGTCCATGTAAAAAGAAGGTACAGTAACACGGCGGGGGATATTATCCCAGTTGCCCATTACATCTTCTTCTGTCTGGCCCATGGTGAAAGTACCACCCTGAACAAAAACAAGACCTGGTCCTGTTTGTTGTTCCTGTGACTTGGCCACCTGGTAGCCACCCATATTCTTGTCGTTGTACGTCCAGCCGGTCACTTCAGACTCCGGCTTCTTTTTTTTGAAGATCTTGTTGCAGGAAGCCAACAAGGCGGTAGAGGATAATAGGATTACAAAATTTTTTACTTGCATGGTTGCATTTTTTGTCTTTCTAAGGACACATGGATTTTTTCATGTGCCGACTTGATAAACCAGTGTTTTGAATAACTTTAACGGCGCTGGAACGCAATTATTGTATTCTCCGGCAGTTTTATCAGGCCAGTTTGCGAATATAGAAAGATTGTAATAAAATATACAGTGGGTTTTACGTTTTTATAATGTGACTTTTACGATTGTGATCAATATGACTGCTTACAGAAGGATTTTGACAATGTGTTTGATGGCCCTGTGCTTACTGGAAGCGGCAGGCCAGCGCACCTATAAACCCGCTTCCGTACTTTCAACAGGTAACTGGTTCAGGCTGGGTGTGTCTAAGGAGGGCGTTTACCGCATGGACCTCCCTTTTCTGGCTTCTCTTGGGATCAGCGGAAATATCCCTTCCTCGCAGGTAAGGCTTTTTGGGAATGGCGGAGGCATGTTGCCGGAATCAAACAGCGAGGTGCCGGTAGATGATCTTAAAGAAAATGCAATTTTTATTTCAGATGGGGGAGATGGGGTACTGGACGGGTCGGATTTTATTTTATTTTATGCCAGGGGCCCCCACCACTGGATCAAGGATTCGCTCAATAAAAGGTTCATCCACCGGAAAAATATTTATTCAGAGGAAGCTTTTTATTATATAAGCATTGGCGGCAATGGGCTCAGGGTTCCTGTACAAACGGCAACAACTCCTGCTTCTTCCTCCGTTACAACATTTGACGAAAGGTATTTCCATGAACTGGATACCATCAATTTTCTGGGCAGCGGTAAGGAATGGTATGGAGAAGAATTTTCCAGTGCGCCCGGCAGAACCCTTTCGCGGTCGTTCAACCTTCCGCTGAACGATCTTTTAATGCAACAGGCCACACTTGTTACAAGCGTAGTGGCAAGGTCTATAAATGTAGGCAGCAGGTTTCATTTTGCGGTGAACAACCAGCCGGTTCAACAGGTGGATATCAATCCCATCACAGCTGCCCTGTATGACCTTTTTGCGCAACAGGAAAGAAAAGCTGATCAATTTATGCTGAACCAGAATTCCGCAATATTGAATATTACCTACCAGCAGGGTAGTTTCAACAGCCAGGGCTGGCTTAACTGGTTTGAATTTTTTGCAAGAAGAAATCTCCAATTCAATGCAGGCAGCCAGCTGTTGTTCCGGGACTGGAGCAGTGTTGGAACAGGCAGTGTGCAATTCATCATTTCCAATGCCGGTGCTGATGCGCAGGTATGGGATGTTACTGATCCGTTTATGCCTGTAATAATGAATACTGTTTTGAGTGCTAACCAGTTGCGTTTTACAAATGATGCACAGCGACTGAGGGAATATGCTTGCTTTTCAGGCCAGCATCTTCAGCCAAGGGCCTTAGGCAAGGTAGGCAATCAAAACCTCCACAATTCCACTGAAAAAGATTACCTCATCATTAGTTATCCTGAATTTATTTCACAGGCCTTAAGACTCGCGGAATTTCACCAGCAAAGAACCAGCCTCAGCACCCTTATTGTAACACCCGAACAGATATTTAATGAATTTTCCAGCGGTATTCCTGATCCAACTGCCATCAGGGATTTTATAAAAATGTATTATGACAAATACAATGCAACCTGGAATGTTTCGGGAAAATATGTGTTGTTCATGGGCAGGGCCTCATTTGATTATAAGAACAGGATCACCAACAACACCAATTTTGTTCCGGCCTATGAAAGCGTCAATTCGCTTGACCCGCTGGCTACCTATACTTCTGATGACTTTTTTGGTTTTCTGGATGATAATGAGGACATCAATTCAGGAGTAGTGATCAATGAACTTGATATAGGTATTGGCCGCATCCCTGCAAGAAATATTGATGAAGCCAAAAATTTTGTTGATAAGGTTCTGGACTATCATTCGGCCGCCGCTTTCGGACCCTGGAGAAATAACCTCAATTTCATTGCAGATGATGAGGACTTCAACCTGCACCTGCAGGACGCAGAAGTGCTGACAGCAACGGTTTCCAATACAGCCCCGGAATTCAATCAGCAGAAGACCTACCTCGATGCCTTCAGGCAGGAGAGCGGTTCGGCAGGAGGGCGCTATCCCCAGGCCAATGCCATGATCAATAATAATATTTTCAACGGTACGCTATTATGGAATTACAGCGGGCATGGTGGTCCGCAGCGGCTGGCTGAAGAAGTGGTAATTGACCAGCAGATCGTAAATAACTGGAATAACCGGTTTAAGCTGCCTTTATTTTTGACAGCCACCTGTGATTTTGCTCCTTATGATAATCCCACACTGCATTCCCTGGGCGAAAATTTATTGGTGCGGCCAAGAACCGGCGCTATTGCCCTGATGACCACCACCCGGGTTGTATTCGCCTTCAGCAACCGGATCTTAAATAATAATTACCTGAAGTTTGCACTGGAGCCCGATGCCAGTGGCCGTTATAAAACACTTGGAGAAGCCATGAAAGTTGCCAAGAATTATACCTACCAGACCTCAGGAGATCTTACCAATAACAGAAAGTTCACCTTACTGGGCGATCCGGCCATGACCCTTGCATTTCCGTTGTATAATTCTGTTCTAACTACCGTAAATGGTAAGGATGTAAGTACGCAGACAGATACATTAAGTGCCGGTGAAATGGTAATGATGGAAGGAGCCGTGCATGATATCAATGGTAATGCTTTGAATAATTTTAATGGAACAGCATATATCTCTGTGTTTGATAAAGTGCAAAGTATTACCACCCTGGCCAACGATGCCACCAGCCAGCCCGTAGCTTTTCAAACGCAGGAAAACAGCCTGTTCAGGGGTAAGGCATCTGTGCAGAATGGAAAATTCAGTTTCAGTTTTAAAGTGCCCAGGGATATCAATTACCAGTATGGAAATGGAAAGGTTAGCTTATATGTTCAGGATGGAAGCAGGGATGGAAATGGTTATTCCGGTAATGTGATCATTGGCGGTATATCATCTTCATCCCTTACAGACAATGAAGGGCCCGAAATCAAAGCATTTATGAACGATGACCGGTTTGTAAACGGTAGCATCACCAATGCCAGTCCGGTGCTGTTGTTAAAACTTGCGGATTCATCAGGGATCAATACTGGTGGTGCCGGTGTTGATCATGATATAGTGGCCACCCTGGATAATGATAATGACAGTTATTTCATCCTGAATAATTTTTATGAGAGTGAGGTAGATAACTATCAGGCAGGCACGGTCAGGTTCCAGTTACCGGAATTATCACCCGGCCCGCATTCCCTTCGCATAAAAGCCTGGGATGTAATGAATAATTCCAGTGAATACATCCTGGATTTTATAGTGGTTAACAGCAGTGAGCTTAAGATAGATCATGTGTTGAATTATCCCAATCCCTTTACCACTAGAACTTCCTTCTGGTTTGAGCATAACCAGCCTGGTTCAGATCTCAGCGCTAAACTGGAAGTGTTTACTGTAAGCGGCAAACTAATAAAAACCATTACACAAACAATAAATACCCCCGGGAACCGTTCGAGTGAGATTGAATGGGATGGCCGTGATGACTTCGGTCAGAAGATCGGCCGCGGTGTGTATGTGTACCGCCTAAGGGTTAGGTCTTTAAATGGTAAGACCGCAGAAAAGTGGGAACGCCTGGTTATTCTGGGTAAATGACAAAAAATCAATGCTTTATATAATTTATAACCAAAACTCTCTAATTTCACATACTTTTTAATAAAGAACTATGAGACCAACTGTTAGATTGACTGCGTCCGTTATCCTGTTGATTACTTTTTCCTTTTCATCGGTTTATGCTCAAAATGCCCAGCCTATAAATGTTGTAACAACAGCCGTTCCTTTTTTGAGAATTTCTCCCGATGCCCGTGCCGGTGGTATGGGGGATCTTTCACTGGCTACAAGTCCGGATGCCAGCTCCTCTTATTTCAATCTTGGAAAAGTTCCTTTTAATATATCCAATGCAGGCGTGAATGTTACTTACACCCCATGGTTGAAGAAACTGGTGAACGATGTGTACCTGGCATCTTTGTCCGGTTATTATAAACTGGATGATATGCAGGCTATATCGGCCTCACTGCGTTACTTCAGTCTTGGAAGCATTCAGTTCACTGATAATTTTGGTAACAATCTTCAAAGTGCCAACCCCAGGGAATTTGGTGTGGACCTTGGCTATTCAAGAAAAGTATCTGACAGGTCTGGTATTGGTGTTGGCTTAAAATATATCCACTCAAATCTTGCCGGTGGGTTTTCTGCAAACGGGAATACCTATAAAGCTGGTACTGCTGTGGCAGGTGACCTTGGTTATTATCACAATGGTCAAAATGAACTGGGACAGGGATGGGCATTTGGCGTGGCGCTCACCAACCTTGGTTCAAGGATCGCCTATACCGATAATGCAGATCAGAAAGATTACATCCCTGCAAATTTTGGTATCGGAACCACTTATTCATTTGTACTGGATGAAAGCAACAAGATCAGTCTTGGCCTGGATTTAAATAAATTGTTAGTGCCTACCCCTCCAATGACCACTGGAAATGCTTCACAGGATTCTGCTGCCCTTGTTAAATACAGGAGCAATAGTGTGATTGGAAGCTGGTTCAGTTCATTTGGTGATGCACCGGGCGGGTTTGGTGAAGAAATGAGAGAATTCCAGTTTTCTGCCGGAGCTGAATACTGGTACAACAACCAGTTTGCATTGCGTGCAGGCTATTTCTATGAAGACAAAACAAAAGGCAACCGCCGTTATTTCACTACCGGTGTTGGCATCAAATACAATATTTTCGGCCTCAATTTTTCTTACCTGATCCCATCGGGTTCGGGTAATACGCAAAATCCATTATCAAACACACTTCGTTTTTCGCTGGTGTTTGATTTTGATGGCAGCGTTGCCGAGTAATCCATTTTAATAATTTTTAAAAGCGATCCTGTCCTTCCGGCCAGGGTCGCTTTTGTTTTAGGATATTTGCACAAATTTTATGTATGGGACTAAGGATTGGACTGGGTGTGGATTATCATCAGCTTGCAGAAGGACCTGAATTATTTATTGGCGGGATCAGAATTCCACATCATAAAGGTTCTGTTGGACACAGTGATGCAGACGTTTTGCTTCATGCCATTTGTGATGCCCTGCTTGGTGCCGCCTGCCTTGGAGATATAGGAACCCATTTTCCGGATACGGATCAGAAATACAGGAACATTGACAGTAAAATTCTTTTAAAGGATACCTTTTCGCTGATCAGGAACGAAGGCTATTCCATTGTAAATATTGACAGCACGCTTTGTTTACAGGAACCAAAGATCAAACCCTATGTTCCTGAAATGAGAAAGACCATTGCAGCAATCCTGGGTCTTACAGAAAAAGATGTATCCATTAAAGCCACTACCACCGAGCAAATGGGATTTGTTGGAAGACAGGAAGGCCTGGTAGCCTATGCAACTGTTTTATTGCAAACTATTTAACAGCTTTAGTCTCTCGTAAACCTATCTTTGAAATGATGCCTGTTGATGTCAAAATTGTAAATACCTCTAACAATCCCCTGCCTGAATATGCAACCGGAGGATCGTCCGGCATGGACATCCGCGCAGGGCTTAGTGCACCCGTAATGTTAAAACCCCTGGAAAGAAGCCTGTTGCCAACCGGATTATTTATTGAAATGCCGGAAGGTTTTGAAGCCCAGATCAGGCCCCGGAGCGGACTGGCTGTAAAGCAGGGCATTACCATCTTGAATGCACCGGGTACCATTGACAGCGACTACCGCGGAGAAATTAAGATTGCTTTGATAAACCTTTCGGGAGAAGATCAAATCATACACCCGGGCGACAGGATCGCTCAGCTCGTATTGCAAAAAGTGGAAACTATCAGCTGGACTGAGGTCACCGTTTTAACAGAAACTATCCGCAACGAAGGTGGATTTGGCTCTACAGGTAAAAATTAATTAAATGACAAGATCACTCATACTGGTTGCAACCGTTGTTTTGCTGGCTTCATGCGGTTCTACAAGAAAAATACAGAATGCCATTTCCAAAAAAGATACCACTGCTGTAAATGTAAATCCCGACCAGGCAAAAATGAATGATACCCTGAACATGATCAGGAGTACATTAAGAAAGCTGGATTCAAATAAGATCGACTTCACCACCTTCACGGCTAAAATAAAAGTGGATTACCAGGGAGGCGATGGAAAGAATAATGATGTGAATGCAAATGTGAGGATGTACAGGGACAGTGCTGTCTGGATCAATGTAAATGCAGTTCTCGGAATTGATGTGATGCGGGTGATGATCACACAGGATTCGGTGAAACTTATGGATAAGCTGAATAAAACCTACATGGCCAGAAGTGTTGATTACCTGAAAGAAGTAACCGCCCTTCCGCTGGACCTGAAAACTGTTCAGGACCTGATCATAGGCAACCCGGTTTATCTTGATTCCAATATCATTTCTTATTCCTTAAAAAATGACCGGGTAACCATGTTGAGCCTTGGTGAGTGGTTTAAGAACCTGGTTACACTCAGTGCGCCCGAAAATATTTTACTGCATAGCAAATTAGATGATGCGGATGTTACCCGCAACCGTACAGCCGAACTGGTTTACGAAGCCTATGAGCATAAAAAGGGTATCTCCTTTGCCACAAAAAGAAAAATAACCATTGCTGAGAAGAATAAGCTGGAGATAAAAATGGATTTCAAACAGTATGATTTCAATGAAGAGATTAGTTTTCCCTTCTCCATTCCCAAAAATTATGAGAGGTATTAAAATTTATTCCTGAACTGAACGTTACAATACACTAATCCTTAAATATTCCGACATGAAGAAACTCCTGATCTTATTCATTTGCTTTTTGAGCGTTCAGTCGCTGGTAGCCCAGGACAAAGACAAACTGGAAAGAGAACGTCAGGAACTCCAGAATGAATTAAAGGAGATACAATCACAATACAATAAGCTGAAAGGTAAGA
Organism: uncultured Chitinophagales bacterium; assembly: GCA_946886475.1. Next base: position 10,887 of record CAMPIQ010000053.1, read on the forward strand.
CCAAGGTGAGTCTGGGCCAGTTATCGGTAGTTCAGCAAAAGATCGCCTTACAAAATAAGTATATCGGCAATATCAACAAGGAGATCCGGAGTTTAAATGATGAGATCTACCTCAATGCCCTTGAGATCAGGCGCCTGAAGGCAGAACTTGATACACTTAAGGCACAGTATACCCGCAGTGTGATCTATGCTTATAAAAATAAAAGCAGTTATAGCTATCTCAACTTTATTTTTTCGGCAAATGATTTTAATGATGGCATTAAAAGAGCTTCTTATTTAAAATCCTATAGGGCATACAGGCAGCAACAGGTGGCCAATATCCTCCAGAAGCAAAAGGAAATTGAAAAAAGAAAGGAAGAGTTGCTGGGAAAACAAACACAAAAGAAGTCTGCGCTTCAGAATCAGACAATGCAAATGAGTGAACTGGCCGAGCAGAAAAAGGAAAAAGATGCGGTAGTGGCCAAGCTGAAATCGCAGGAAAAATCCCTGTCAAAGGAAATCGCTACAAAGAAGAAAAGAGATAAGCAGCTTAAGAACCAGATCGCAGCCATTGTAAGAAGGGAAATAGAAGCTGCCAAGAAGGAAGCCGCTGCCAGGGCCGAAGCGGAACGTAAAAAGAATGCAGGTGCCAATACAAATACAAGTACTGTGGTGGCAGAGCCCAAGAAAACGGAGAGTAAGCCTAAGAGTTACCTCGACCTCAATGCAAATGACGTAAAGCTGAATGCCAGTTTTGAAAAGAATAAATCATCATTACCATGGCCGGTGGATAATGGCATCGTTACCATTCCATTTGGAACCAGTAAGGTGGGAGACCTGATGTTCGATAATCCCGGTATCACCATTTCAACACCTTCAGCAGGTGGAGCTGTAAAAGCAGTATTCAATGGTGAAGTAGCCACCGTATCTAATCTTGGTGATGGAATGATGGTAATGATCCGGCATGGTAAATACTTTACCGTGTACAGTAATCTTTCCTCCGCTTCAGTAAGTAAGGGTCAGACTGTTTCAACCGGACAGGTTATTGGCAGAACCGCCCGCGCAGATGATGGAAGTGGCGGACAGCTGGATCTTATTCTTATGATTGAAAGTAAGAATGTGAATCCAACACCTTGGCTGAGGAGGTAAGGAACAGGAGTGCAAAGATCATATTGCACCATTGCTAGCGAGAAAATTGTTCGACTTAAGAAAGGAGTACATAAAGCGAAGCAAACTCCCGGAAGTAAAAGCACTTCTGTGAGTTTGCTTCGCTGTTTTTATTAAATGCATAAAGATTTCAGATCCCCATTCGCAATGAAGGGTATGCCGCTCGCAATCTCCCAGGTAAAAACAATTCCATATCACCCCGTCAACTTACCTTCCCCAACCAGCACCTCATCATACAACTTCTCATACACGGGAATGATATTACTGATGTCGAATGCAAGGGCATGTTTGGACACATTGTCTTTAAACTGTTTCAGTCTTTCTTCGTTGGTAATGATGTCAAGCGCCTGTTCGCTCATGGTCTCTATATCTCCAACATCAGCCATATAACCGGTTACTCCCTGAATCATGATCTCTGGTAATCCGCCGGCATTGGTTGATACCACCGGCACACCGGCAGCCATGGCCTCCAGGGCTGCAAGTCCGAAGCTTTCATATTCTGATGTCAGTATAAACAGGTCGGCAATAGCAAGTATGTCTTCCATTTGTTCCTGTTTGCCCACAAAGCGGACGTCATCACACACGCCCAGCTGTCTGCAAAGTTCTTCAGCAGTGGCTCTTTCAGGTCCGTCGCCAACAAATAAAAGTTTCGATGGAATATTCTTGTTCACCTCGAAGAATATTTTTACAACATCCTCCACTCTTTTAATTTTCCTGAAATTGGAGGCATGCAGTAAAATCCTTTCTCCTTCTGGGGCAATCACTTTTTTAAATGCATCAATTGGCTTGCGGGCAAAACGCTGAACATCCACGAAGTTGTGGATCACCTCAATATTCTTTTCGATCCGGAAGGTTTTGTAAGTTTCATCTCTCAGGTTCTGTGAAACAGCAGTGATGGCATCACTCTGGTTAATAGAAAAAGCAACAACAGGTGCATAGGTTTTATCGCGTCCCACAAGTGTGATGTCTGTTCCATGGAGCGTTGTAATTATAGGAATATAAATTCCTTCTTCTTCCAGGATTTTCTTTGCCATGAAGGCTGCTGATGCATGCGGAATGGCATAGTGCACATGCAAAAGCTGCAACTGGTTGTTTTTGATCACATCAACCATGGTGCTGGCCAGTGCCGTTTCATATGGAGGATAATCAAACAGCGGGTAGGTAGGTACCTGCACTTCATGATAAAATATATTCGGGATGAACCCATTCAGTCTTACAGGTTGCTGGTAGGTAATAAAATGAATATGATGTCCTTTTTGTGCCAGGGCCTTTCCAAGTTCTGTTGCCAGTACGCCACTACCACCAAATGTGGGATAACAAACAATTCCGATCTTCATATGTATGATTCAGTAAATGAAGGTAAATACAATTTGCCTTTGGGATTGGTTTATAAGCGTTAAATAATTTGATTTGCAATCCTGTTTCAATTTAATTTTAAAGCATGAAGAAATTTTTACCGGCTATCATATTGTCATTTTCCTTTTTTACCGCCCGGGCGCAAAATGAAGATTCATTATTCATTCGCCGTCTTGCAGACGAGATCCTGGTGAACAGCAAGGCCTATGAGAACCTGAGGGTATTAACAAAACAGATTGGCGGACGACTGGCAGGTTCTCCCCAGATGGTGAAATCAGAGAAATGGGGATTGAAGGCCATGCAGGAAGCAGGGGCGGACCATGCATGGCTGCAGCAATGTATGGTTCCTCACTGGGTGCGTGGTGGTAAGGACCAGGCAAGTGCACATTATGCGGTAAACGGAAAAAATCTTATTAAGCCTCTTGATATCATAGCCCTGGGAAATTCGCAGGGTAGTGGCATAAAGGGTATTAACTCAGAGGTGGTTGAGGTAAAGGATTTTGATGACCTGGAAAATAAAAAAGACCAATTGAAAGGGAAGATCGTTTTTTATAATTATAAATTCATTCCAACTCACGTCACCACGTTTACATCTTATGGTGATGCGGTGCGATACCGGAGCCAGGGCCCAAGCCGTGCATCAAAATACGGTGCGGCCGCAGTGATCGTCCGCAGCATGAGTCATAGTACGGATAACAATCCGCATACAGGCAGTACCCGTTACGACAGTACATTTCCCATCATTCCAGCAGTAGCTATTGGTTTAAAAGATGCCGACTGGCTGAGTGAAACCCTGCTCAGGCAAAAGATTAAAATTAACCTGAAGACCAATGGTCATTTCCTTCCTGATACTATTGCACATAATGTGATTGGTGAATTGAAGGGAACAGAATTTCCGGATGAGTTCATTACTGTTGGCGGACACCTGGATAGCTGGGATAATTGCGAAGGTGCGCATGATGATGGTGCAGGTTGTGTGCAGACAATTGAAATACTCAGGGCTTTCAAAGCAATGGGTTATCAACCTAAAAGAACCATTCGGTTTGTATTATTTGCCAATGAAGAAAATGGATTGAGAGGCGGTAATAAATATGCCGATGAAGCAAAGCAAAAAGGTGAGCAGCACATTTTTGCACTGGAGAGTGACGCAGGCGGATTTACACCCAGGGGATTTGGTTTTACAGTTTCAGATGACCAGTTTCAAAAAGTTCTTTCATGGCATTCACTGTTGGCGCCTTATGGAGCATGTGAGCTTACCCGTGGTGGCGGTGGTGCCGATATCGGTCCGTTGAACCGTTCACAAAAAACACCACTCGCAGGCTTACGACCCGACTCGCAAAGATATTTTGATCTTCACCATGCGCGCAATGATGTGTTTGAAGCCGTCAATAAAAGAGAGCTGGAGCTGGGTGCATTGAATATGGCAGCATTGATTTATTTGGTGGATAAATATGGACTTTGAGAATATCGAACAGGGAACAAGGATTGGTGAATTAAGAAGTAAGGACCTGAAACATCAACAATCACCAATCCTTGTTCGATATTCGATATTCAGTCTCCTTCTCATGCACTTAATAAAAATATCGCCGGCCTCTTATGCAAATTGATGTTTTCCTTTTTCCACTCCTGCGCGGTTTTTGTTTTGATGATTTCGTCTTTCGAGGTAAGATCAACAGCAATGCAGATCCTGGTTTGGGGCTGGCAGGTTTTTATTAATGTTTCCAGTAACTGGTTATTCCGATAAGGCGTTTCAATAAAGATCTGCGTACAATTCTTCTGTCTTGATTCCGATTCCAGTTGTTTGATGACTTTGATACGTTCACCTGATTCAATAGGAAGGTATCCTGTGAACTGAAAATGTTGTCCATTCATTCCCGATGCCATCAGTGCAAGCAGTATTGAGTTGGGACCGACAAGAGGTTTAACATGCACATTCATTCTTTGGGCGATATCAACCAGTTGTTGTCCGGGATCTGCAACACCAGGACAACCCGCTTCGCTGATGATACCGATATTCTTTCCTTCCTGTATTTTTTTTCTGAATGCAGCAGCTATTTCATTATTCACTTCTTTCATGTTGAACCATTCCTGGTCATCTATCACAATTTCCTTCCAAAGAAGTTTTACAAACCGCCGTGCCGTTCTTTCATTCTCCACAAAAAATACAGAGCATTGTTTAATGGTATCCAGAACATAAGGAGGAAGCACATGCACCTGGCCTTCGGCAAGAACAGTAGGAATGAGAAAAACACCCATTATTTATTTTTTATTCTGTGCAAACTTAAGGTAGCTGCCACCACGGCATAGGCAGGAGCCAGCACCCAGCCAACAAAAACCAGTCCATGCATAAGGTAAAAGATCAAACCGTTGCCAATAGCGAGGCCTTTATGCCGGCCAATGAATTGTATGCTGGCGCCGGGAGACATTTTATTCCTCTCGCAACTATAGTCCATCATTGAAAATCCATAGTAATAACATTCAATGAAGAGCGCAATAAGAGGCGTGATCCAGCCGAAAAGTGGAATGAGCGAAAGGAAGAAAAGCAGGATGATATACACAGCCTGCCATACGGTATTTCTTAAAGCTATTTTAATTCCTCTCCAGGCATCCTTCATTAATTGTTTAAAGCTGAATGGATAGTCCCGTTCTTCAATGATGCTTGAGGTTTTTTCACTCAGGTAGGCAAAGAGTGGTGAGCCGATGATAAGAAAAAGAAATTTGAATATGGAAAAATAAAACAGCACCAGGATCAGCCTTAACATCATCCCGATCATCATGAATAAAAAGCTTAGCCAGTCATTGCGTTCTTTCTGAAGCCAGTCTTCCAGGCCCGATTGCTGGCTTAACCAGGTAACGGCATTGTCGGAAGAAACCCAGAAGAAATAAATACCTACCACAAACATGATGGTATATATGATGCCGGGGATGAGGATCCATTTCCATAGCCGGTGTTTCCTGATGAATTCGTGTGCGTCACCGTAAGATTGTATGGCTATGATGATCTCTTTTAGCAATAGGGAAATTTAATTAGGTAAATATAGTTGTGAAATACGAAATGAAAAGGCCTGCTGGCTTTTCTGACCTTCCAGGGTGCAAAAAATTAATCTTAAAGATCCTTCCATTCTTCCGGTTAAAATTTAATTCAATAAAAAAAGATCATTTACATTTAGAACCTTCATCATGAACAAACTTCCTTTATCATTTTATCTCAGAGACGATGTTGTTGCAATTGCAAAGGACTTACTTGGAAAAGTATTGGTCTCCAACTGGAATAATGAATTTACCGCAGGCAGAATAGTGGAAACTGAGGCCTATGCCGGAGAGATTGACCGTGCATCGCATGCATACAAAGGACTTACACCCAGAACAAAGGTGATCTTTGGTGAAGGTGGAAGGGCCTATGTATATCTGTGTTATGGCATTCACCAGATGTTCAATATTGTGACCAATGTAAAAGGGGTGCCCCATGCCATTTTAATAAGAGCAGTGGAGCCTATGGAAGGAATTGATATCATGCTGAAAAGAACAGGAAAGAAAAAAGCCGATCATACATTAACCAGGGGTCCAGGGAATGTTGGAAAGGCTTTTGGATTTCATACCTCACAGTGTCATACTTTGATGACGGGAGATGAATTGTATATTGCTGACGACGGATATAAAATATCAAAACCAATGATCGTTAGCTCGCCCCGTATTGGAGTTGATTATGCAGGTGAACATGCAGAATGGCATTACCGGTTTTATCTTAAGGAAAGCAGGTATGTAAGCGGGAAAAAATGAAGCGGTTATCTCAGTATGGCATCATATTCATTTTGCAATCACTTTTAAGTATTATCATAGCAGGGCAACCGGATCATTCAAAGTGAAGCTTTCAAAATGTAACATACCTTATCCCAACTGTTCATCAAATAAAAATGGTTTAGTATATTAGGTGATGTATAAAACCATGCTGCTGCTGATTGCCGGGATAATAAGTTTTTCCTCCAGGGCACAAAATGCTGAAATGGATTCGCTCCTAAGAGTTTTGGCGAATGCCAAACCGGATACCAATAAGGTGATGCTTTATTTTGAAACGGGAGCATCCATAATCTACAGGGAACCCACTACCGCCATGCCATTTTTCAGGCAGGGTGCCCTTCTTGCCCGCACCCTGGAATATTACCCCGGACTGGAAAGGAATTATACAGGACTTTCAATGTCAAACGCACTGATAGCAAGGTATGATTCCAATTTTTTATTTGCGGATACCGCAGTATTCTATGCGAACAAAGCAGGCAATCCATCCCGCATGGCCCTTGCCTATTTAAACCGTGCAGATGTAAAATCCAACCTGGGCATGTACAATCAGGCCCTGCATGATTGTGATACCGCCTTAAGATATGCGGAGATCTCCGGCAACAAGGACAGGTTTGGAAGGATCTATATGATCTTTAGTGGAATTTATGAGAACCAGCGTGCTTATGAAAAGGCCGGACAGTATCTCGACAAGGCCCTGCAATTGCATCTTGATATGAACAACCCTCAAATGGTGGCGCAGGTTTACTTTTACAAATCAATTTTAAGCAGCCGGCTCAATGATTTTTCCAAAGCCAGGACCAATATGGAAAAGGCTATACATATCGCTGACAGTATTGGAGACATACAGAATCTGCCCGGGTATTATAACCAGTATGCAGCTTCACTGAATGAACTTGATCATACAGAGGAAGCGTATAAATATGCGAGCAGGGGTCTGGCATATGCCAGGGAACTGAAGAACAAACCCAATGAAGGAGTGATCAATATTACATTGTTGCATATCTACGAAAAATCGGGAAGGTATAATGAGGCGATACAGGCCGGACTGAATGCATACCGGATCTTCACTGATATGAAAAACCTGGAGCGGAGGGAGGGATCGGCTTATAACCTTTCCAGGATCTATGCGCTGGCCGGAAAACATAAGGAAGCATACGAGTATATTCAGATCAGCAGGTCTTTGAACGACAGTATGCTAAAAGCCAGGTTTGATAAAGAATCATCCAACCTCTTAACACGATTCCAGCTGGATGAAAAAAATAAGGAGATCCAGCTTTTGAATAAGGACAAACAGATAAAAGAACAGGAACTGAATAAAAGAAACATCCTTACGGCGGGTTCTCTTTTACTCCTGTTGTTTTCACTTTCAGGCATAGTGCTCATCATCAACAGGAACAGACTTCGTCACCGTATCAGGGAAATGCAGCTCCGGAATGAAATTGCCGCCGACCTTCATGATGAAGTAGGAAGTTCCCTGTCAAGTATTCGCATGCTGAGTGAGATGGCCGTGAACCGGAAGGATGTTGCGCAACAGGAGATACTTACCAAGGTGAGCTCTTATACAAAAGAAACCATGGATAAGATGGGCGATATTGTATGGATGATCAAGCCTTCCGAAGAGGATTCCATTACGCTGAAGGAAAGGATGCATGGATTTCTAAATGAATTGTGTGAAGGCAGGAACATGAAGGGTACATTTGAAGGTGATGAACTTGATGGGATTAAAATGAATATGAACCAGCGTAAGGCCCTTTATCTTGTTTTCAAGGAAGCGGTGAACAATGCCATGAAGTATGCGGATGCCGGTAATATTGAAGTAAAGATCCACCGCGATCAAAAACATCTTTACATGATGGTGAAGGACGATGGAAAGGGCTTTGATATCAGCCATTCAAAAACAGGAAATGGTTTGGGTAATATGCAGAAGAGGGCCCTGGAACAAAAAGGGCAGGTGGCCATACAATCAAAACCTGGCACTGGCACTACCATTAGTTTTATGATGCCTGTTTAATCACCCATATTCGCTATTGACCACCAATGAAAGATGTTTCAATTTTGGAAAAAGAAAAATTGCCCGGCGTAATCATTTTCGAAGACAATAAACATTTAAGGGAAACCCTTCAGCTCCTGATCAATGGCTCGGGCAGGTACCAGTGCCTGGGGGCATATGCCAATTGCAATGAGATACTTCCGGTGATAGAACTCTACCGCCCTGATATTGTATTGATGGATATAGAAATGCCAGGGATGAATGGCATTGAAGCAACAAAACTGATCAAAGAAAATTTTGCTGCTGTTCAGGTTTTGATACAGACCGTTTTCCAGGATGATGATTATATTTTCAATGCCATCTGTGCCGGAGCATCCGGTTATATTTTAAAAACCACCTCTCCTGAAGGATACCTGCAATCAATGGATGATATCCGTTCCGGCGGATCACCCGTTACGCCCGGTATTGCAAGGAGGATGCTGGAACTTTTCAGGACCGGTCTTTCGCCTGCAATATCAACAGATTACCATCTCACACAACAGGAAAAAAAAGTGCTGCAGTTGCTGGTAGAAGGTAAGAGCTATAAGATGATCGCCTCGGCACTCTTTGTGGCACACGATACCATTAAAAGCCATGTGCGGAACATTTATTCCAAGCTTCACGTCAACAGCGGCACGGAAGCAGTAGCAAAGGCGTTGAAAGATAAAATAGTATGAGTATAAGAGTGAGAGTGAGAGCGGGAGCGGGTGTCAATGAGTCAATGAGTCTTAAGTCTTAAGTCAATGAGTCCACAGTCGGCTGGTTAATTCATTAAACTGCATGTTACGATCATCGCGCCTTTGATGGTCTCGAATCATAAGGTGAGGCAGGTGGCGATGAAAGCCGGATTTCAGAAAAACCCCACTTCCTCATTGAACGAGATCCAGTATTGCCAGTGATCATTGAGCATAGTGTCCTTGACAGGGAATTCCCTTTTCTTCATTGCGGATGAATCAGGAAAATAAGATAACCTTTCGCCAATATTTAATTTGGACTTGTCGATGTAGGTATCGCGGACAGATATTCTGATGGAACTGTCCTTATATACATCCAGCCTGTAAATGAAACGATTTCCAAGTTGCCTGAAGTACCGGTTCACCTTTACCGCAGCTTCATGCGGAAGGTCTTTATTCAGTGCTGAAGTATCGCTGGTGTAAACAATTTTGAAGGCGTTGTTCTTTTGAATCTCTTCCCTGTATGATGGAAAGTTGCGGATAAGAACAGCACAGAGGCTGTCATATATTGGAAGCTTTTCAATAACCTGCTGGTCGAAGGGATGATCCTGGTATTGCTGTTTCACTTCTTTGGAATCGCAGCCGGCAAACAGGCATATCAGGATGATACCAGAAAATCTTATCATAATGAATCTTTCAATCTTTAAAGGTGTTATCATTAAAATGACAAAAATACAAATGGGTTACTTCACTTTTATTTTACCCTCACCATTGCCGAAATTCCTTCTGCCCATTTCAAAATTCCCGGATGAATATTTTCCAACCTTTGCAAAATCACATCCGTTTTTAACTGACCTTCTTTTTCTGTAAATGCTTTTCTTACGGCATGCAGAAATTCAAAACCTCTCTGTTCATAGATCTCGGCCGCTTTTAATGTGATCACTGAATTATACCATGCTTCTGTAGGCGGATGTTCCGAACTACGGAAGTTTTCATATTCCCCAAATGTTGAATGAACAGGTCTTATTCCATCCACATTAGCTGCGAGCACCGGCATTACTTTAAGGTCCATTCTTTCCGGAGTGGAACGTAAAAAAGCATAGGCCAGGTAATCAGCCATCAATTCAGCGAATAAGTTTACATAATAGTTGATGCCAAAAGCATGTGCATAGGCATGCGCTACTTCATGAAGTCCTACGAAATCGATCAATACTTTACCACCCTGTTCAAAATCCAGTCCGGCATTATGTAAAGTCTGTACTGTTGTTTGCTGAACAGAATCTTTCAAAATTATCCAGCTGTCATACAGAGGGCCATTGATTGCACCTGGCATGATAGCTACATATTTAGCGGCAGGAAATTTTACATTGCTTCGTTTGCATGTACCTGGACGCATGCAGGGAAGTCCATAGGGCCGGTCCATTATACCATTCCAGTCTTTTGTATTCAAAGCAGCCAGGCTAAATTCGATTTTTACATCAAGCGAGTCCTCAAATAATTTGGCAGCTCTTTCCAGCAAAGATTTTAATTCCTGGGCTCTCGTTTCCTGACCTGGTGAATAATAAGCCGTGATCTTTCCCGGAATTGATTGAAGATTTAAATTCTTTACATCTTCAATGCAATAGGTATCCTGGCTATAAGCAGGTAAAGAAT
>CAMPIQ010000054.1 GCA_946886475.1 uncultured Chitinophagales bacterium
AAACTGGATCCTTTCTTTACTGTAACGAAGTGCCGTATCATAACAGTCCATTGCTGCACCCAGAGCGCCCCAGGAAATTCCATACCGTGCTTTAGTAAGGCAACCAAGAGGACCTTTCAAACCTTTTATCTCTGGGAAAATATTTTCCTTTGGAACTTTTACATTATCAAAAACCAACTCCCCTGTTGCTGATGCCCTCAGACTCCATTTTCCGTGCGTGGTGGGTGTTGAGAAACCTTCCATTCCTCTTTCAACGATCAATCCTCTGATATCCCCGTTCTCATCTTTTGCCCATACCACGGCCACCTGAGCAAAAGGGGCGTTGGATATCCACATTTTGCTTCCGTTTAATATCACATGGTCTCCGGCATCCTTATAATTTGTCAGCATTCCAGCAGGATTAGAACCATGATCAGGTTCGGTCAGACCAAAACATCCAAGCCACTCACCACTGGCCAGTTTGGGAAGGAATTTTCTTTTTTGCGCTTCACTTCCATAAGCATGAATAGGAAACATAACCAGCGAACCTTGTACAGATGCCGTTGATCGCACTCCGCTGTCGCCTCTTTCCAGTTCCTGCATCATCAATCCGTAACTGATATAATCAAGCCCGCCGCCACCATATTCCAGTGGAATAGTTGGACCAAAACAACCCAGGTCGCCTAGCTGTTTGATGATCTGTTCGGGAAATTCCGCTCTTTGCGCATAGTCTTCAATGATGGGTGAAATTTCTTTTTTCACATATTTGCGCACGATCTCGCGGATCAGCTTATGCTCATCTGTTAACAGTTCATCTACCAGTAAATAATCAGGTGATTGAAATTGATCAGTTGCCATGCGGGCAAAAATAAGTAAACAGTTTGAGGTGTAAAGGGAAAGTAAGGGTCAGGTCAAAACGCAAAATGTAAAGTCAAAAGCATGCGTGAACCAGGGAAAGCTCAGAAGACGCGGTAAAAAGGAAATGCTAATCATAATATTGCCATTTATCATTTAAATATGGTGATTACTATTTTCTGTTTGGGCTTTCAAATAGAAATAAATATTTTAACCTGAAATATCTGAAATGAAATCAATTGCCTTTGGCCTGTTTCTTTGTATTGTTTTATTTTCTGCATGTAATAATGAATCGCAGGTGGCACAAACAAACACAGACAGTGAACTTGCGGGAAAAAAAGATTCTATGGTTTATGGAGAAATGAAACAATACTGGCTTGTATTTCTGAAAAAAGGTTTGAACAGGGAGCAGGACAGCATTTCAAAGGCAAAGATCCAGGAAGCCCATATAGCCAATATTGAAAGACTGGCGGCGGAGAAAGTGATCATTATGGCCGGTCCTATGGGATATACTTATCCAAATGACCTTCAGGGAATATTTATTATGGATGCAAAAGATTCTGCAACTGCAGCGTCATATATCAAAACTGATTCAGCCGTTATTACGGGAAGATTGATCTTTGAGATCCATCCATGGTGGACCGCCCAGGGCAAATATGAATTCAACTAAATGTTACAATCTATAATTCATTCCTAAAAATGCATTGTTCGATTTTCCTGCAAAAACAGTCTGGAAGAATCCTGTCCATCTTTCCTTTGTAAGGTGAAATGCCATACTCACATAACGGAATCGGACAACCTCAGTTATATAATAAGCATCCGGTATATGATGATTATTGTATGCTGATCCAAGCGAAATACCATAACCGAATTTAAAACCGTATAGCGATTCTCCAGAACGGTTTACAAATTCCGTAAATAATCCGGCTGCTCCATAAAAAGGATCACGGATAACCAGCGTTGCTGCCGTATCAGGAAATCTTTTTCTCAGATCAAGGTAAGAACCAAACTCACTTGCCAGTGTTGTTTCCAACCCAATTACCCTCCATTCCCCTCTATTGGTTGGATGCACAAAGTTTATGGCACCATCAATCATGCCTGCGCCAAAAAAATAATTGCCTGCATTCTGGTTGATAATCCGGTAATCAACGGTTTCATTATTTCCAATACTGTCGTAGGGCTTCACCTGGTAACTGCCAAGGGTTAAACCGGTTCCATACCTTGCCTGGAAGCTTCCAAGGTTATGGCTGCGGGAAAATCCAATGTTAAAAGAATATTTTGAATCTGTACCTCCTTCATTATCGCCCCCGCCACTCAGGGAGGCATTCAGATAGGATGCCGACAATACAGAATCTTTTTTCAATGGAACGGAACGGTATTGGTTTGTTAATCCATTTAGGGGACTTACATAAAAAGCCTGGCGGCCAATACTACATCCGGTCAATAAAAAGCCGGAAATGATTATAAGCAGGAACCTGAGGAATTGCATATATAACCTGACTATGAAGGTTAGCTATACGCTGCATCTATAAATATTATTTACTGGCCAGTACCTGGGTCCAGTAACTACCAACTCTGGCTATACCCATTTCCCTGTATAGTTTATTCATGATATTCCTGCAATGACCCGGACTACCCAGCCATCCGTTGATAACCCTGTGTTCATTAGAAAATCCCTGCCCTATGTTTTCTCCATATGTGATCCAGTTATACCCGGCTCTTTTGATCCGGTCTGCCGCATCTGATCCGTCAGGAGCTTCATGGCTGAAATATTTTTTATCATTCATGTCCTTGCTATGGTTATATGCAGCTGTTTCCAACTGGTTATTCCATGTTACTGCAGCGGCCGGACCATACCAGGTATCACCGCACTGGCAACCGGTTTTTCGAACTTCATTAACAAGTTGTATCAAAACGGTTTTGTTGACAGTAGAAGGTGTTGTAGTGTCTAAGTCTGCTGCATCCCTGGTACAGGCAATAAGTAAGGCAAAAACAAGGGGCAATACCATAGCGGTTTTCATGTTTGAATTTATAACAATCCCGCTGGAACTAATATTGCGCCGTAATTCGTTAAAGTTGGACGAAAGTGAAGAGTCGTGAGTCGTGAATCGTGAATCGTAAGTCAATATTCAATACTCTTGACGCACAACTTTTGACTCTAGACTTTTGACTTCCTCCTACATCCTCCTCTTCGTTCCCGTTTGCTCTGCTTCCCTGTCCATTTCAATAATGGAAACCGGTCTTTCCGTATCATCTCCCAATAAATGTTTTGTAAAGAAATCTGCCATTCTCCAGAAAAAATATTCGGTCATATCACCAAAGCCATGCCGCTGGCCGGGAAGCATAAGCATTTCGAAACGCTTATTGGCTCTGATCAGGGCATTTACCATTCGAATGGTATTGGCAGGATGCACATTGTTGTCAACATCACCGTGTACCAGCATCAGGTGGCCTTTCAGATTTTTGGCCAGATCCGGATTTTTCTCAATGTTGTATACGAACGAGGTATCTCCCTTGTCGCTGATCACTTCTTTAACGCCATGGTGTTTTTCACTCCACCACCTGTTATATATTGAGTTGTCGTGATTACCGGCCGAAGAAACCGCTACTTTAAAAAAGTCCGGATATACCAGCATGGCTGCTGTACTCATAAATCCGCCACCGGAGTGGCCATGAATACCCACCCGCGAAATATCAATAAAATCAAAACGGTCGGACAACTGTTCAACGGCCGCTTTTTTATCGGCAAGGCCATAGTCACGCAGGTTACCATAGCCAAATGTGTGATACCATTTGCTGCGCGAAGGATGGCCACCCCGGTTACCAACAGTAATTACAATGAATCCCAATTGCGCGAGCCTGTCAACCCTGTCCATACCTCTGCTGAATGCTGTATTAACAGCCTCGGTTTGCGGACCAGGATACACATATTCAATGATTGGATATTTTTTGGTGGAGTCAAAATCAAATGGCTTGTACATTACTCCATAAAGATCTGTGATACCATCATCCGCCTTAACTACAAAAGGCTCCGGGAACCTGTAACCCGATGCCATCAGTGAACTGAAATCAGCAGTTTCCAGATCCATCAGTTTCCGTCCTTCTGCAGTATATAAAACTGACCTGGGAACCGTATTCACTCTTGAGAAATTATCAACGAAATACAGCTCATTGTCATTCATACTTATACTATGGTCAAATTCACCAGGATTAAGAAGCCGTAATCCTGAACCGTCAAAATTTATCCGGTATAGATGTTCGTAATAAGGATTTTCACTGGCTTCCTTTCCATTAGCCGAAAAATAAAGAATCCTCTTTTTTTCATCGATGCCAACGATATCCTCACAATGAAAACTTCCTGAAGTGATCTGATTCTTTAAGTTTCCATTTCCATCATACAGGTAAAAATGTGCCCATCCATCCCTTTCACTCCATTCTATGATCTCACTGCCATCATTCACCAGTCCAGGCCTTTTCACTTCTACATATGTATTCATTCTTTCAGGGATCAGCACTTTAACCTGCCCTGTATTGATATCCACCACACACTGGTCAATCCTTTTAAGATCGCGGCTTGTACGTGTAAAATAAAATTTATCATTTGTTCCCAGCCACTTCAAAGGCCTCCAGTCATCATCTCTTGTATGAACAGGATTAACTGCTGACCAGATATTAATATCCTGGTCTTTGAATTGTTTTATGTTAAGTTCCTTAAAGGTCTTATCCTCATTATTGAATAAGAGTATCCTTGATACAGGTGCATCTTTCTCACCAGGCATCCAGTATTTGTAAGTTTCAAGTGTGGGACGTGGTTCTGCTATGCTATTGATCACCCAAAGATCCTTCACCGCCCTTACGTCATTTCTCACCATGGTAAAATGCCTGGAATCCGGAGCCCAGAAAACAAATGCAGGTTTTCTTTTTTTCTTATTCTTTTCCTTATCCACATTGCTTTCTCCCTGGCCACCGGATAAGAAGCCTTCCACACCATAACTGAAATCCTCCACGCCGTCTTTTGTGATCTGGTATTCTTTAATGGTACTGTCGTCTTCATTCATTAACGCTTTTTCATAATTGGTCCTGTCCATCCAGAACAGGTTGAAATTGCGCACAAAAACAATGGTCTGACCATCCGGTGAAATGGAAGCCCACCGAGGATTTCGTCTTGGCCTTTTTAATTCTGATAATTGAACAAGCTGTCCTGTATTGATATTGTATTCAAAATAATATCGCTTTTTTTCTGTTTTTGGAGTACTCCCTTTTTTGGCAGATGTATCGCGTATCACACTGTCCTGTGTACTTCGAACTTCAAACTGTATCCAGTTCTCATCTCGCACAAAACGCATACTGTCCATTTTCAGATTCTGGGCATCCATTGGATCACCAACTATAGAAGTTAGTTTGGCAGCCATCCTGTCATTATCAAACAGTAATTTCTTTTCCGTTTTTGAGGGATCAACTATATACCATTTTCTTCCATTGGAAGTTTCATACGAATACCAGAACCTGTCAGAATGTTTTAACCAGTGCGGATCAACCGAGGTACTGTAAACCATCCTGTCCAGCTTTTTAGGAGCATAGCGGGCTGCCTGCTGGTAGTTAGCCCTGGTTACAGATTCCTGTGCATTGATACCCAGGCATAGTACAAATAATCCTATTGATAAAAGGAACTTTCTCATGTGTGTTTAGATAATTTCTTGAAAAATAGGGATTGGAGGAAAATCCCATGAATTATTTTTATAGACGGTAAGATATATTTTTTTAGGAGTTGACGTATATAGAAAAACTAAATCTTTTGACTGATATGACATTTCCTCATAAGTGAACGGGCAGGTAGTTTTTCATTTCATCAGCATATTCCCTGGCTACTCTTTTGGCTTCTTCTGCAAAATCTTCTCCCGAAGAAGCATAAATTATAGCCCTGCTGGCATTTACCAGCAAACCACAGTCGCTGATCATGGCCTTTTCAGAAATTTCCTTTAAACTTCCGCCCTGCGCACCCACGCCCGGAACCAGATAAAAATGCCGGGGTGTAATTTTCCGTATTTGAGAAAAAGCTTCTGCCTGAGTGGCGCCGATTACAAACATCAGGTTCTCTTCAGATCCCCAGGATGAAGTTTTTTCAAGTACGGTTTCATAAAGAAAACAGGATTCTTTCTTTTCAATATGAATTCCTTCCTCAAGTATGTCACTAACCTTAATATGCTTCTGCAATTCAAAATCTGCTGCACCGGGGTTTGAGGTAAGTCCAAGAACGATGGTCCACTTATTTTTATATTCAAGAAAAGGCCTCACACTGTCTTCGCCCATATATGGTGCTACCGTTAAGGCATCAAATCCAAGCGTATCAAAAAAAGCCCTGGCATATTGTGAAGAAGTATTTCCGATATCCCCTCTTTTGGCATCTGCAATGGTAAGATGTGTTTCAGGAATCAATTGCAATGTTTTTTCAAGGGCTTTCCACCCATTAACACCCTCTGCTTCATAAAAAGCTGTATTGATCTTATATGCCACACAATGATCAAGCGTAGCGTCGATGATGCGTTTATTAAATTCAAGTATGGGATCAGGGTTTGATATTAAATGTTCAGGGATCTTTTTAATATCAGTATCCAGGCCAACGCATAAATAAGTTTTCTTTGAAAATATCTGTTCAGTTAACTGTTTTCTCGTCATTGCCAAAATTTTATGTCCTGCAGCTACAGGTCATTATTGATTTCAATTTTTTAGAGTCTGGAGTTTCTGCAAAATAATATTCTCAATTTCCCTGCTGTCCCATTCCGACTCAATTCCGGGCATTTGCATGATCTCCTGCATAATAGATTCCTGCTGCATGCTGTTTTTGAGTGCTTCGCTATACCTGATGTGAGGACTAAAAGTAACCTGGGAATAAGCAGGGATCCATTTATCGGGATAATTATCGTGCAATTTTCTTTCGATCTTCTTTTGTAAAAGGAATTTTGGATCAGCAGTTTTGGCCCGCATTTCTGTAAAATTATTTATGGCCATATCTGCTATGGCATCTGCATCAGGTTTGCGAAGCTCCTGGAAAGCATGTAATATCTTATCCCAGTCATCACCGTGTTTCTTCATCAGATTGTTTAACACACTGCAATCTTCAAATCCGGCATTCATACCCTGCCCAAAAAATGGAACTATGGCATGAGCAGCATCTCCAATCAAACAAAAATGGTCTTCTCTTACCCATGGAAAACACTTAACGGTTACCAGGGAGGATGCAGGATGATCAAAGAATTGCCTGGTAAGATCCGGTATCAAAGGCACCACATCGGGAAAGGTGGTAATGAAAAAATCATTTACCGCTTCTTCCGTGGTCAATTGTTCAAAAGACTCACCGCCTTCAAATGGGAAAAATAAAGTACCTGTAAAACTGCCATCAGTATTTGGCAATGCAATCAACATATAATCTTTACGGGGCCAGATGTGCAATGCATTTTTTTCCAGCAGGAAACTTCCGTTTTTTCCAGCCGGAATGCTTAATTCCTTATAGCCACAATCAATGTAATATTGGTTATACTCAAATTTCGTGTGTTGAAGCATGTGAGACAATCGGGAAGATGAATAAGCGCCATCCGCTCCGAAAAGAAGGTCGAATTTCGTTATTTGAGGTTCAGAATTGGTTTCCAGATTCAATTCCTGCTTTTCCCAGTTGATGCCTGTAAGCCTGTGGTTAAATTGAATGGTAACACCATTTTGTTCTGCAAGGTCCATGAGCTTACAATTCAGATCCCTTCTTGAAACAGAATTGATAAACTGTCCTTCCTTGCCATAGGGTTGAAAGGCCTGCGTTCCATCACTGTTATGGATATGCCTTCCATGCATGGGGATGGAAATGCCTAATATTTCATCAGCAATTCCTACTTCTTTCAAAGCATTAATTCCACGGTCGCTGAGTGCAAGATTAATAGACCTTCCGGCTTCCACTTTTTCCTTCCGCATATCTCCTCTTCTTTCAAACATGGTTACACTGTAACCCCGTCTTGAAAGGTTGATGGATAATAAAGATCCAACCAGGCCAGCTCCCGCAATTACTATTTCTTTTTTCATTTTAAATAAATGAACTAATTGTTCAGTATTCTTTTGATGATATTTCCAAATTCCCACACGTCCTGAAATGTATTATACAAAGGCACCGGTGCAATCCGGATCACATTGGGTTCTCTCCAGTCAGCCATTACTCCCAATGTAGTAAGTTCATCAAATACTTCCTTTCCTTTTTCCAGCATCAGCATGGAAACCTGGCAACCGAATTCTCCATCTTTTTGAGGGGTAATGATTTCAATTTTCTTATGTTCATGGTCACCATTGATCTCATTCAAAATATAAAAAAGATAGCCCGTAAGCTTTTTAGATTTAATTACAAGGTTTTTCATTCCTGCTTCTTCAAAAATATCCAATGCAGCTTTATGGGCTGCCATAGAAAGTACCGGGGCATTACTCAGTTGCCAGCCTTCTGCCGTTGGCATGGGTTGAAATCCGGGTTTCATCTGGAAGCGTGTTTGCTTCTCGTGTCCCCACCAGCCTGCAAGCCTTGGTATTTTCTTATTGGTAACATGATCCTGATGTATGAATACGCCAGCTACACCACCGGGGCCGGAGTTCAGGTATTTATAACTGCACCAACAGGCAAAATCCACGTTCCAGTCATGTAAATTCAATTCCACATTACCGGCAGCATGTGCAAGATCAAAACCCGCAAATGCACCCACCCTGTGAGCCGCTTCGGTAATGGACCTGATATCGAACACCTGGCCATTGTAGTAATTCACTCCGCCAAAAATAACCAGCGCTACTGCCGAACCTTCTCTGGCAATCACTTCCATTATATCTTCTGTGCGGATATAATTTTCACCCTGCCCCGGACTTACTTCAATAATGGTTTCTTCAGGAACCAGGCCATTAAGTTCAACCTGGCTTTGTAAGGCATACTGGTCTGAAGGGAATGCCTTTGCCTCACAAATGATCTTATTTCGTTTTTTATCCGGCCGGTAAAAACTGGTAAGTAAAAGATGGAGATTAACGGTGAGTTGGTTCATCACTACTAATTCCTCAGGCGAAGCTCCAACGATCTTACCCAACAGTGCAGGAAACAGCTCATGATATGAAAACCATGGATTGCCTGCATGAAAATGCCCTTCCACTCCATGCTTTGCCCAATCATCCAGTTCGCGGTTCACATATTCTTTTGTTGATCTTGGCTGAGCACCCAAAGAATTGCCTGTAAAATAAATACAATCCTTTCCATTCACTTTAGGGAGATAAAACCGTTCCCGGAAATGTTGTAAGGGATCTAACCTGTCCTGTTCCTTTGCAAATTCCAGCGTATTCTCAAAATTCATATGGCTATACTTCTTTATGTTGGTCTACTGTAGCAATCACTTTCAATTCAATGGCAATTGGTGTTGGCAAACTTTTTACTTCAACTGTGGTGCGGCATGCCTGCACTTCTTTAAAATATTCTCCATAAATCTTATTGTAAACGGGGAAATCTTTTTTCATATTAGTAAGGAAAACGGTTACATCAACAATTTTATCCCAGCTGCTGCCACTGGCCTCCAACACAGCTTTTACATTGGCAAAACAGGAATGACATTCTGCTTCGATGTCATATGAAACAATATTTCCGGTTTCGTCCTGTACCAGACCCGGGATAGCATTATCCTTTGCATTTCTTGATCCTATTCCCGACAGGAATAAAAGATTACCCACTCTTCTCGCATGCGGGTAAGCCCCCAGCGGTTTTGCAGCATTATCGGTCTTTATATACTCCTGCATTATTTGAATTTTTTAAAGTATAAATCATTTTATCCGGATACATTCCCACCAACCACATACCGTTTACTTCATGCTGCCTTCATTCAGTAAATGAACCGGGTGGGAATCATGTACAGGAAAATAAATATGATATGATAGAAATCATTTAACCCTTTATCAATCTTTTATCAGCTGAACATTTATGTTATCCGTATCGTAATGCTTGCGTGACAGATTTTTGATATCGCTTACATGCAGGCTATTTTTTGAAACGGATCTTATCTGTTCAAGGTGCACCGGGCTTTCCCTTTTTTCTTAATGTTCGCCTGAAACAATGAATGATGCTGTTATGATCAACCAATTTACAGCTCAACACAAATATTTTTTGCCTCGGTAAAAAATCTCAAAGCTTCCCATCCTCCTTCCCTTCCTACCCCGCTGTTTTTCATTCCACCGAAGGGTGTTCTCAAATCTCTAAGCAGCCAACAATTTACCCATATTATGCCGGCTTCTACTTTTGAAGCCACCCTGTTTGCTTTTGAAATATCCTGTGTCCATATGGTTGCAGACAAACCATAACTGCAGGCATTGGCCAGTTGCAATGCTTCTTCTTCCGTTTTGAATTTCTGCAAACTCACAACAGGTCCGAATATTTCATCCATATTTGTTTCGCATGCAGGACCCAGTCCTTCAATTACAGTTGGCTCAATAAAATATCCGTTCTGGCAACGTCCTCCCGGATCCACAGCATGGCCACCTGTAAGAATCTTTCCTCCTTCCTGTTTTGCTTTCTCAATACAATTCATCACCTTTTCAAAATGTGCCTGACTTACAACTGATCCCTGTTTTGAGCTTTCTTCCAGCGGATCTCCAACCTTGAGGGTTTTTACCAATTCCACAAATTCAATTTTGAATTTCTCATAAATGGATTCTTCCACAAGTATCCTTGAACCGCATAAACAGATCTGACCCTGATTAGAAAATGAAGAATGAAGTGTTGTTCTTATCATTTTTTTCCAGTCGCAATCCGCGAAAATGATATTTGGATTTTTACCACCCAGTTCAAGTGAAAGTTTTTTAAACATGGGCGCGGCTATAGATGCTATTCTGGCGCCCGCCCTGGTACTTCCCGTAAATGAAATGGCTTTGATAGCCGGATGTTTTACAATAGCCTCTCCGGTTGTTTCACCTCTGCCATGTACAATATTCAAAACACCGTTGGGCAGTCCCGCGGCTTTGCAAATTCTTGACAACAGGAACGCCGTAACTGGCGTTACTTCAGAAGGCTTGGCGATCACACAATTACCTGCTGCCAGTGCAGGAGCGATCTTCCAGGTAAACAAATAAAGAGGCAGGTTCCATGGTGAGATGCACCCAACGATTCCAAGTGGCTGACGCATTGTATAATTAATGGCCTTGTCTTCCATGGCATGGCTCTCCGAAGCAAAATGCATGATGCCGGTTGCAAAAAACCTGAAGTTGGAAGAAGCTCTTGGAATATCAACTTTTTTACTTAGCCATAACGGTTTGCCATTATCAATTGTTTCTGCCATGGCAAGTGCCTCCAGATTCTCTTCTATGAGCGTGGCGATGCGATTCAATATTGTAAATCTTTTTTCCGGTGGAGTAACGGACCATGATGAAAAGGCTTTTTCTGCGGCCTTCACAGCTACTTCTATATCCTTCTCACCACTATCCGGTATTTGCGAAAACACCTCTCCGGTTGCCGGATTCACATTATCAATAAACTTTCCGCTCAATGGACCAATTAGATTTCCGCCAATGTAATTCTCAAGATGGTATGGTATACCCATATCAACGGATGAACTGCTCTTCTTCAATTCCGCATTATAAATAGTATCACTCATTAACTGGTAATTCTTAAATCGTAATTTAAATTGATCCCGTTCTTCCCCCATCAACCGGAATGCTGGTACCATTTACGTAAGAAGCTGCGGGTGAAGCAAGGAAGGCAGCTACTGAAGCTATTTCTGAAGCTTCACCAAATCTTTTCATCGGTACATCTTCCTGCATTTCCATTTCAACTTCCTCGATGGTCCTGCTTTTTTTTGAAGAAGTATTCTTTACAATACTTTCCAGCCTTTGTGTTTTAGTAAATCCCGGCAACACGTTATTCACAGTTATATTGAACTGACCAAGTTCATTGGCCATGGTCTTTGCCCAGGATGCAACAGCGCCTCTTATGGTATTGGAAACTCCAAGATTCTTCAAAGGGATCTTTACAGAAGTAGAGATGATATTGATGATGCGGCCATAACCTTCTTTTTTCATTCCACCAATACATGCCTGTGCGAGGATATGATTACATACCAGATGCTGGCTGAATGCATGTATAAATTGTTCCGGTTTGGCATCAACAATCATCCCTGCCGGAGGGCCTCCCGTATTATTAATGAGGATATGAATATTTTGTTCAGCCACTATACCGCTTATCACCGATTCCACCTGACCGGTATTGCTGAAGTCAGCAACATAATAGGAATGTACCTGCCTGAGGGAAGTATCAAGTTGCATAACAGCAGCTTTCAACATTTCTTCGTTTCGTGCGAGCAAAATACAATTGGCACCCATTAGTGCAAGTTCTTCTGCTATTGCATAACCTATTCCCTGACTACTTCCGCAAATAATAGCATTCCTTCCTTCGAGAGATAAATTCATAAGACCAAACTTAGGCAGTTTTGTTGTAATTTCCCTTGAAAGAAAGCACCGCCCAATAAGCCGGATGCTCAGGCCTTAACCACAAACCAGAAAATATGATCGCTGCTCCTTTTAATCTGAAGAAATGGATAAATGAAAACAGGGAATTATTAAAACCACCTGTAGGTAACCAGTGTGTATACAAAGATGCCGAGAATTTTATAGTAATGGTTGTTGGAGGTCCCAATGCGAGAAAAGATTATCACTATAACGAAAGTGAAGAACTTTATTATCAGGTTGAAGGGAATATAGTATTGAAGATCATTGATAACGGAGCTCCACGGGATATTCCCATCAATGAAGGTGATATGTTCTTATTGCCCCCTCAGACACCGCATTCACCACAAAGACCTGCAAATACCGTTGGATTGGTGATAGAAAAAGTAAGGGAAGAAGCAGAAGATGAAAAAGATGCATTTATGTGGTTTTGCGAAAAATGCGGTAATAAACTTTATGAAGAATCTGTTTTTGTAAAAGATATAGTAAAACAGTTGCCTCCCATCATGGAAAGATTTTATTCAAACCAGGAATTAAGAACCTGTAGTAAGTGTGGTGAGGTAATGGAGCCTCCGGTGAAAAAGTAAATTCAAAAGCATGCCCTGAAGAAGGAAGGTCAAAATTCAAAAGTCTTAAACTCACAGCTTCTACATGATATGAGATGCACTATAAATTCAGTGGATTTAAGTTTTTAGAATTTTGAATTTTGAATTTTTACTTTTGTCTTCCATGAAAATCGACATCCACACCCACATCATGCCGGAACATATGCCTAACTGGACGAAAAAGTTCGGCTATGGTGAATTCATACACCTGGAACACAGGAATTGCAAAGCCTGCATGATGAAGGGCGACCAGCTATTCAGGGAAGTGGAAGAGAATTGTTTCAGACCTGCAATAAGGATCAGTGAAATGGATCAAACAGGCGTGGATATCCAGGTGCTGTCAACCATTCCTGTCCTGTTTAATTATTGGGCTAAAGCATCAGAAGGTTTAGACACTTCACGGTTTTTTAATGACCATATTGCTGAAACTGTATCCTCCAATCCAAAAAGATTTATAGGTTTAGGCACTCTGCCAATGCAGCACACAGATCTGTCTTTGAAAGAGATGGAGCGCTGTAAGGTGGAATTAAATTTAAAAGGCGTTGAGATAGGAACAAATATCAATGGCAAAAACCTGAATGACCCTTCTTTTTTCCCATTATATGAAGCAGCACAGGATCTGGACTGTGCTTTATTTATTCATCCATGGGAAATGATGGGTGCAAAAGAAATGAGCCGTTATTGGTTGCCCTGGCTGGTTGGCATGCCTGCAGAAACTACAAGGGCCATTTGTTCACTGATATTTGGTGGCGTGTTTGAAAAATTTCCAAATCTTAGAATTGCGTTTGCCCATGGTGGTGGAACGTTTCCTTATACAATTGGAAGAATTGAACATGGTTACCATGTAAGACCCGACCTGGTTCAATTAGACAATACCGTTAACCCAAGAGATTATCTTGGAAAATTCTGGGTGGACAGTCTGGTGCATGATGCGGAAGCTTTTCATTTCCTGGTGAATTCTGTTGGTGAAGATAAAATCTGTCTTGGAAGCGATTACCCATTCCCATTGGGTGAGCATAAACCCGGAAGTTTAATAGAGGGACTTGATCTGCCGGATGACATGGCCAGCAGGTTTATGCATAAAAACGCACTTGCATGGCTCGGAATTCATTCCTGATTTGTTGCATCTAATTGTTTTCCTCCATACCGTTCTATTTTGTTCATTTTATAATTGCAAGAATACAGGCCACCTGCTTAATGAAAGCAGGGAGTGCTGATGTAATCAATAAAAATGAACTACTGTAATTCCTGATAACTGCAAATTAAAAAGAGATCCATGCATGGTCTTATTTACGGATCAGTAGGCTATTGAAATAAATCTTTTTTTCTTTTTTCCATTTCGCCGGCAATGGTTTTTCCATCCTGATCCCCGGATCTCAGTTTCTCAACTATGTGCTGATAACTTTCTTTATCACGGTTCTGGCTCAATTTGAAAACATTATCAATGGAAGCTACTTCTACTTCAAATGCAACTATGGCCTTCATTAATTTGTTGCGGTAGTCTTCCGGAAGATTATCATAGACCGTTGTGGATTGGCGGTCCCCGCCTTCAAAGTGCAGAGAAGTTTTTTTCAAAATATCAACCAGTGCCTCATCATTAAGAAAAGTCAATTTGCCTTTTACATGAACCGACATATAATTCCATGTGGAAGCCTGGTGCGGGTCGCTGTACCAGGTTGCACTTACATAGGTATGATGGCCCGTAAAAACACAAAGTACATGATGATTATTTTCAAAGGCCTTATGATGGTCGGTTTGTTTCATCATATGACCCGTAAGATATAAGCCGTTTTGTCTCTCCTCAATGAAAACAGGGATCTGGGTTGCCACGGGTTTATGCTCTTTATCGCATCCGGCGATGAATGCAAATGGGTTCTTTCGAATAAATTCCATGACAACCTGGTGGTCTTTTTCTTTGAAATAAGGAAGATTATACATGGTGGGACCTATTTATTTTCTTCAACTACTTCTGCTACTTCTTCAGCCTTCATCCGGGCATTACGCATAGATACGCTCCTTGCAACTGTTCCTGCAAATTCACGGAATGCCGATGTTGTGATCTCATCATTACTTAGCATTACCGGCCGCCCCACATCGCCTCCTTCCCTGATCCCCTGCACCAGAGGAATGGATCCTAAAAATGGAATGTCATATTCTTCGGCAAGCCTTTTACCTCCTTCTCTTCCGAAAATATAATATTTATGGTTGGGTAATTCAGCGGGAGTGAAATAACTCATGTTTTCAACAAGACCAATAATGGGAACATTCAGTTGGGCCTGGCCAAACATGGAAATGCCCTTTCTGGCATCGGCCAGAGCTACATCCTGTGGAGTGGTTACAACCACTATTCCTGTTACAGGTGCTGTTTGCATCAGGGTAAGGTGGATATCTCCAGTTCCCGGCGGCATGTCAATAACCAGGTAATCCAACTCGCCCCAGCTTACATCTGTTATGAATTGCCTGATGGCGCTGCTGGCCATGGGGCCCCTCCATACAACTGCATTTTTTTCCTCTACAAGCAAGCCAATGCTCAATAATTTAATACCGAATTTTTCAAGAGGCAGGATCATGCCTTTACCATTCACTTCGGTCATCATTGGTCTTTCCCCGCGTACACCAAACATGATAGGTACACTGGGACCATAGATATCAGCATCCATCAAACCTACACTGGCCCCATCCTTTGCCAATGCAAGCGCCAGGTTAGCGGCTACAGTACTTTTTCCTACGCCACCTTTTCCACTTACTACTGCAATGATATTTTTAACGCCCGGCAGAACAGAGCTTTTATCTGCCCTCAATGTGGTAGTACTTGAATCAAAATTTACTTTTACAATGGCATTTTTATCCGTGGATGATTTAATTGCATTGATACAATCAGTTTTGATCTTATCTTTTAAAGGACAGGCGGGGGTAGTAAGAATAACTGTAAAAGAAACCTCGTTTCCATGGATCTCTATATCCCTGATCATATTCAGGGTTACCAGGTCTTTACCAAGATCCGGCTCCTGCACGCGACCAAGTGCTTTTAAAATATCTTCCTGTGTCATAATATTGTTAATGAATCCGCAAAGTTAAGCTCAATATTTTAAGCAGCATGACTGCTTTGAAATAGTACGTTATTTTTGGAATGAGATGAGGAAAATTTTATTTCTTACGATCCTTTCGACCGCCTGCTTTATAAACAGGTCTTTTGCGCAATTTGAAACGGTAAAAGATTCTGTAGTGCAGTTGTATGGAATAGTAATGACCGCCGATAGCTTAGTTGGCATACCAGCGGTAAGTGTAACCATAAAAGGATCGAACAGGGGCACTATTACCAATAATCAGGGAGTTTTCTCCATTGTAGTTTTAAAAGGAGATGAAATTGAATTCAGTCACGTTAGCTATAAAAATAAACTGATCAATATTCCCCGCAATCTTGAGGGTAATCAATATAGTGTTGTTCAGCTTTTAATAGAAGATACCACCTATCTGCCGGCAACCATCATCAGGCCAAGGCCAACTCCTGAGCAATTTGCAAGGGATTTTGTTAACAACAATGTTCCTACCGATGATATTGAAATAGCAAGAAGAAATAATGATGAAGCCAAAAGACGTGTGTTAATGCAAACCACTCCATCAGATGGTGGAGGTGCCGTAACCATGCAATTGCGGAACATTGCCAACCGGGCCACTTATCAGGGCCAGGTACCTCCAATGAACATCTTTAATCCTGCCGCCTGGGCTGAATTCATACAAGCCTGGAAAAGGGGCGATTTCAAGCGCAAAAACTAACAAGGCTGCCTATTGAAGAATCAATATGTGCTATTGTAATTTACAAATGCCCGTAATACATTACCGGAATTACCATCCCAATTCTTATTACCCAAAATAAATGAGACAGGGAGATTTTTACTAGGTTTGCGCCAATACTCAATTGCAATATGAAAAATATTTGTGTTATTGGTGCGGGTACCATGGGAAATGGAATTGCGCATGTCTTTGCCCAGAGCGGATTCAGGGTTGCGCTTGTGGATGTTTCCCAGGACCAGCTGAATAAGGCCATGGCAACCATCACAAAAAATTTTGACAGGCAGGTTACAAAAGGCACCATCACAACCGAAATAAAAGAAAACGCACTAAAGAATATCTTTACCAACTCCTCTCTTGCTGCCGGTGTTAAGGACGCGGAACTGGTGGTTGAAGCAGCTACGGAAAATATTTCCCTGAAGCTGGAAATATTCAAACAGATTGACGAATATGCGCCGCAAGGCTGTATCCTGGCATCCAATACATCCTCTATTTCCATTACAAAAATTGCAGCTGCTACTTCAAGGCCGGAAATGGTGATAGGAATGCATTTTATGAATCCTGTACCCGTTATGAAGCTTGTTGAGATCATTAACGGCTATGCTACAAAAAATGAGGTAACCGGCGCCATAACTGCTTTAAGCAAAACACTGGGAAAAACACCCTGTGTTGTAAACGATTACCCAGGTTTTATTGCCAACAGGATTCTAATGCCTATGATCAATGAAGCTATTTATAGCCTGTATGAAGGTGTAGCGGGCGTTGAAGAAATTGACACGGTAATGAAACTGGGCATGGCCCATCCCATGGGGCCCCTGCAATTGGCAGATTTTATTGGACTTGATGTTTGCCTTAGTATATTAAATGTTTTACACGACGGATTTGGTCATCCTAAATATGCACCCTGTCCGCTTCTGGTAAATATGGTAACGGCTAAAAAATTAGGGGTGAAGTCGGGAGAAGGATTTTATACTTATTCAACTGAAAACAGGAACATTCAGGTGAGTGCAAGATTCCTTTGATAAAAATCAAAAAACACCATATTTCAAAATCAGGATCCTCTGGTAGTTTGATAATGATTATGAACTATGATGTTTTAACTATGAAATAAGTTTCCAGCCCGTTAGTCCTTGTTTCCAATGATTCCGGAGATGCCGAAACTATACATGAGATGATAATTAGTTGTTTCCACTGTAACAGGAACCCTGTATGATGTATTTACAAACAGTGCTGCTTCATCCAGGAAATTTACCTTCAATCCCAGGCCAAGCGGAATAAAAGCACCATAATAATTTTTATACTTACTGGCACCGATACCTGCAGCCAGATAGGGTGTTACCCAATATGCATCACTAAACAATTTCAGGTTAACAGATGCATCAGCTTCCATTAATAAAGATTCTTCATTGAACGAAGGCCTCTTGGAAAACGGATAATCGGCAAATGAAAATCCCAGCGTTCCAGCGAAATCAACATTTTTATGAATTCCTTTGAAATAGGTTATGGCCAGACCTGGTGCCATCTCCGACGTCTTTGCCCAGTTGTCCTCGCGTATAACCTGTTCGAGTGAGCCATTCCGTATACGATTGGCAGTAAGAAAATCATTTAATATAAAACTTACACCGATGGCTTTGCCCCTGATGTTATTATTCTGAGCGAATGAATGTTGGCAGAATAAGGAAATGATAAATAATGAAGCAAATACTTTCTTCATAATTAGTTGTTTGGTTTTATGCTAAAAAACAAAAATAAAGGCTAAGGACTAAATATCTGAAAATATTTATTCATATACAAACCTGCCATAATTATCATTTTTTTTCAAGCACTTCAACCTTCACTTTTGTCAGACCCTTTCTTATAAATCCAAGTTTTTCGGCAGCAGCCCTGCTCAGGTCAACTATTCTTGTCATCCGGGGGTGGAGACGGTCATTGGTTTTAACGATCACACTCCTGTTGTTGCTTAAATTGGTTACCCTTATCCAGGTACCTAAAGGAAGGGTATTGCAGGCGGCGGTCAACTTTTTACCATCATAAATCTCTCCGTTTGCAGTGGTGCGTCCATTGAACTTATCTGCGTAGTAACTTGCAATACCGTATAGAACTTTCTTTTGCTTTATTTTGATGGTATCCCGGCTTTTCTCTTCCTGGGCAAAACCCGTTGCCGAGAAAGACAAAAACATAACCAGAAAGAATAATGTTTTTTTCATAGGCGGTCATTTTCCGGAAAAGATCATATCCCTGTATTTCCTGTCCTCACCATAGATATCATCAAAAAATACCAGCCGGTCATCTTTCACATCGCAGGTGAAATATCTAATGTATAAGGGTATTGGTTTTCTAACTGGAATGTACTGCTTCTTTTTCTGGGACAGCCAGGTTTGCAGGGAGTCCACAGGCACAGCATTTGAAGAATGAATACTGTCATTCTTCAAAATGTATGAGGCCAGGTCATTCCATGACTGAACCCGTACACATCCATGACTCAGTGCGCGGTTTGTTCTGCTGAAAAGATAACGCTGGTTGGTATCGTGCAGGTAAACTGAATGTGTATTGGGAAAATTAAATTTCAAAATACCCAGGGCATTATCATCACCACTCCCCTGAATAACGCGATAAGGTATCCCCTTTTTATACTTTGACCAGTCAACAGCATATGGATCTACTTCATTACCATCCTTATCCAGAATACTATATCCTTTTTTCTTTGTATATCCGGGGTCTCTTTTCAATCCCGGAAGGATCTCGCCTTTGATGATACTTTCAGGAATATGCCATTGAGGATAGGTGATCATATTACTGATGGCACTTGTAATTACAGGTGTTCTGGTTCTTGGTTTTCCTACCACAATTTTTGACCTGAGAACAACCGTATCACTATCTCTCATTTGCAGATAAAAGCCTGGCATATTTACCCAGAGATATTGTTTTGGCAACACTGGAAGCTGTTTAAACCTGTCCATGTTAATAGCCACACGTATAAATTTCTCCTGATCGGTATTGTTTAACCTGCTAATGAGTGAGGTGGTAATTTTACCATCCTGTTTTATCTTATAATATTTCTGGTATTGTTTAATAGCAGATGAAAGATTTAAAGAATCCGGAGTTTCAGAGATTGTAATATCAAGTGAATCTTCTTCAGTTAACCTTTTATACATAAGTTTACGCAACTGTAAACTGTCCTTGCCACTTGCCACCACGTAGGTGTATGTTTTCAGATCAGCACTATCCAAAAATAATTTAAGCGCTGATTTCACTTTCTTATAATCCGTATTTACCGGTTCAAACTTATCCAGAAAATTCCCGGAAGGGGCATTTCTGAATGCTTCCAGTTCCCCGATATAGAATGCTGCACTTAAAGATGTATCCCTGGCAACTATACTGTCAGGCAGTAATCGTCCTACTTTAATATCCCTGACTGCCTGAACAAAGGCAGATGTAATCAACAGATCCCGGTAGGCCCATAAAGATGCATCCAGATTTTTACCATTGATGGTATCATTATACAATTTTGACCGGATAGAACTTAATCTTGAAAAATAATAGTCATCAGGGAATAGTCCATATTCACGGCTGTTGCCTAAAAAATGATAAAACGTATCAGCAGCAGGATGAAAGACTGCTTCGGAGGACCAAATTGGTTTAAAAGAAAATTTATCATACACCTGCTGAACAATGGCTGCGTTCTTTATCCGGAATGAGTCAGGCAGGTCCTGACTGTTATTGTTGATATCCGAAAGTGTTCCCCTGATGATTCCACGGGCCTTATCATCAATTGCTTCAGGGGTTTCCACTATTTCTACATCAGAAACATCCGCATGTTTTTCATTGTTACATGCAACAATGAAAATTAAAATAAAAGCAATGATCAAATTGAATTTCAGGTGGAACTGCAAATTAAAACTGGTTTTGAATTTCATCATAGGATAAACCTGTAAACGTATTTCCGTACAAGATAAAAAATATTTGGGCAGTTTGGAGTATACAAGGTAATGATGCCGGATCCGGGAGACCTGTCCAGCCTGAGTTGTTAAAATTCAAATACCGCAGATCGGGCAGGTAAAGTAAAATAATGAGCAGATGTTAAAAACACCTGCGTAAGCACCAAAAAGCGGATACTTAAGAATTTGATAATTATAAAACAGAAAAAAAGCTTCAGGAATATATCCTGTTTATCTTTTGTTCGATCAGCATCAGGTCGGCCAGAACTATTGCGGTAACCGCTTCCAGCACGGGAGGCACACGAAGTGCAATACAAAGGTCGTGGCGCCCTTTTACTGAAAACTTTTCGACACGGGCCGTTTCCCGGTTCCAGGATTCCTGCTCCTTTGGAGTTGATGAAGTGGGTTTTACCACTATCCTGAAAACAAGTTCATTCCCATTGGTAATACCACCAGCGATACCTCCTGCATGATTGGTTTTTGTTTTGCCTTCCTTATCAATAATGGGATCATTATGATCAGAACCAAACATCCTGGCAGCTTCAAAACCGGCACCAAATTCAATACCTTTTACGGCAGGAATGGATAAGACAGCATGACTCAGAACTGATTCCGTTGAATCAAAGAAAGGTTCACCCAGCCCTGCAGGCAATCCTTTCACCCGGCATTCCACAATTCCACCAATTGAATCTTTTGCATCAATTGCTTTTTGCAGGCCTTTTTCAATATCCGTTTCGCCACCTGCTTCCATCAAAAAGGCTTCGATGGTTTGGTTCTTTAGGATCTTTTTTGCCACCACTCCTGCTGCAACCAGGGCAACCGTCAGCCTTCCACTGAAATG
>CAMPIQ010000055.1 GCA_946886475.1 uncultured Chitinophagales bacterium
CCACAGGCCATGATCATGAGCGGTGATCATGAAAGTTATAGTAAATATTCACGCCTGGTAACCGATATCATTGCTGAGAAAGTGCCGCAGTTTGAAAAGGCCAGCGTAGATGAATTCTATGTGGACATGACCGGTATGGATAAATTCTTTGGGTGCAGTAAGTATACGTTTGAGATCAAGAAGACCATCATGAAAGAGACTGGTCTTCCGATCTCTTACGGACTTGCAACAAACAAGCTGGTAAGCAAGGTGGCTACCAATGAAGCCAAGCCAGACGGGCAGCTCGAAATCCCTTTTGGAAAGGAAAAGAATTTCCTGGCACCGCTTCCTATAGAAAAACTTCCGATGGTAGGTGCAAAGACCTCGCAGCTATTCAGGCAAATGGGTGTGAGAACCATTCGCACACTCAGCGAGATCCCGGTTGAAATGATGGAAAACCTGATGGGAAAAAGCGGCGTGGAAATATGGCGAAGGGCCAATGGCATTGATGAATCTCCCGTAGTGCCCTACCAGGAACAGGTAAGCATCAGCACGGAAAATACTTTTGAAACGGATACCATCGACCTGCGGTTCATGAACGCCCAACTGGTTAGAATGACGGAGAAAATTGCACATGAACTGAGAAGCCAGAATAAACTTGCAGGTTGTGTTACAGTGAAACTCCGTTATTCAAATTTTGATACGGTTACAAAACAATGCACCATCTCTTATACCTCTCTTGATAATGTGCTGATCAAAAAAGTAAAAGAACTATTTATAAAACTTTACGACAGAAGGTTACTGGTACGACTGATTGGAGTAAGGTTTTCACACCTGGTTCCCGGCAACTACCAGATCAGTCTTTTTGAAGATACAGATGACCTCATCAGGCTATACCAGGAAATGGACAAGCTGAACGGGCGTTTCGGAAAATATATGATCATGCGGGCCAGCGGACTTTTATAATCAACTACTATCATGTACCTCAATTGCAAAACTTATTTTTCTTATCGCTATGGTACATTCAGTACCCAGGAACTGGTGGATGAAGCCGCGGATAAAGGCGCTGCAGCTATGGCTTTAACCAATATCAATAACACGGCCGACTGGTGGGATTTTTATAGTTTCTGTAATGAAAAACAAATCAGGCCACTGCTTGGTGTAGAGATCAGGAATGGTGATGACCTGGTCTTTATTTTAATTGCCCGCAATGATCAGGGTTTGCTTGAGATCAACCGCTACCTCTCCAAATTCCTTCAGTTAAAGGAACCCTACAGCCCTGATAAGTTTTCAGAACATGTGTATGTGATATATTCTATGAACAGGTCATCATCCGGTGATCTTGGTGAAAATGAATTGATAGGCGTAAGGCCTTCGCAGGTCAACAAGCTTTTTTCAATGCCTGTTGCTTCCATTCAAAACAAACTGGTGGTAATTCAGCCGGTAACGTACCGGGATAAAACCAGTTTTAACCTGCACCGGCTACTCAGGGCCATTGATAAAAATATCATTTTGAGCAAACAGGAGGGAGGTGAACTGGCTGCGGCCGATGAATACTTTCTTTCACCCGCAGAAGTATTGAATGCGTTTAAGCAATATCCATTTATTGTAACCAATACACTCAGGCTGATCGACTCCTGTGCTTATCAGCTGGACCTGCATACGGATAAGAATAAAAAACAATTTTCCTCATCAAAGGAAAACGACCGGATCCTGCTGGAAAAACTTGCCATGGATGGACTCCGTTACCGCTATGGTTTGAAAAACAAAATTGCAGAACAAAGGGTTAAAAAAGAATTGGGCATCATTGATAAGCTGGGATTCAATGCCTATTTTCTGATCACCTGGGATGTGATCAGGTATGCGCAAAGCAGGGGATTTTATTATGTTGGACGGGGATCGGGGGCTAATTCCATCGTTGCTTATTGTTTGCAGATCACGGATGTAAATCCAATAGACCTTGATCTTTATTTTGAAAGATTTCTGAATCCATACCGCACCTCTCCGCCCGATTTTGATATTGACTTCAGCTGGCAGGACCGCGATGAAGTGATCGATTATATTTTCAAACGTTATGGCAGGGATCATGTGGCCCTGCTGGGTATGTACACAACATTTCAACACAATGCCATCATCAGGGAACTGGCAAAGGTGTTTGGTTTACCAAAGGAAGAAGTAGATGAATTACTCAATAATCCGAAATCAACGTACAAGGACGACAGGTACCAGCGGCTGATACTTCGCTATGGAGCCATGCTCAAAAACTTTCCCAATCATTTGTCCATACATCCGGGTGGCATGCTGATCTCAGAAGAACCCATTCATCAGTACACGTCATTGGACCTGCCTCCAAAGGGTTTTGCCACTGCACAGATAGATATGTTTGTTGCAGAAAAAGTAGGGTTGTATAAATTGGATATTCTTTCTCAACGTGGGTTGGGACATATCAGGGAAGCCATACGGCTGGTGAAGGAAAACCGATCCATTTCAATAGACATAAGGGAAGTGGAAAAATTTAAAAAAGACCCTAAGGTGGCGGAACAGATAAGAAGGGCAGATACTATTGGTTGTTTTTATATCGAGAGTCCGGCTATGAGGCAATTGTTGTTGAAGCTGAAGTGTGATGATTATATCACACTCGTTGCCGCCAGTTCCATTATACGTCCGGGTGTGGCGCAATCAGGAATGATGCGCGAATATATTTACCGCTTTCACCATCCCGGGAAATTTGAATACCTCCATCCAAAAATGAAGGAATTGCTGGAAGAAACCTATGGAGTAATGGTGTACCAGGAAGATGTGATCAAGATCGCACACCATTTTGCCGGTCTTGACATGGGTGAAGCGGATGTGCTCAGGCGCGCCATGAGTGGAAAGTACAGGGGAAGAAAGGAATTTGAAGCCATACGCGATAAGTTCTTTGTTAATTGTAAGGAAATGGGACATACTGATGAAATTGCAAAGGAAGTGTGGAGACAGATTGAAAGCTTTGGAGGATATTCTTTTTCAAAAGCACATTCGGCATCCTTTGCCGTGGAAAGTTACCAGAGCCTTTTTTTGAAAACCTATTTCCCTATGGAATTCATGGTTGCGGTGATCAATAATTTCGGCGGCTTTTATTCAACCGAATTATATTTTCATGAGCTCAGGAGAACCGGGGCAGTGATTCATGCCCCCTGCGTAAATAATAGCGAAGAACTTACCAATATCAAAGACAGGGATGTTTATATGGGTTTGATCCATGTAAAGGACCTGGAAAGATCGGCCGTTGAAAGAATACTGGCTGAAAAAAACCGGAATGGAAAATATGTACACCTCCAGGATTTTATAGAACGCACCCTTATTGGAGTGGAGCAACTGAATATACTGATCAGGGTTGGTGCATTAAGGTTTACAGGTAAGAACAAAAAGGAATTGTTATGGGAAGCCAATTTCCTTCAAAGAAAGGTTAAACAACAGGCCGGTGCTGAATTATTCAAATCAAAACCGTTTGAATTCCGGTTGCCGGAACTTGAACAGCCTGCACTGGAAGATGCCCTGGATGAAATGGAGATCCTGGGTTTCCCTTTATGTGATCCATTTAGTTTGATAGATATTGAAAAGGAGAAATTCATTGTGGCAAATGATCTTCATGGCCATCATGGAAAACAGGTTGAAGTTGTTGGTTATTACATCACACAAAAACCGGTAAGGACCATTAAAGGACAAATGATGCAGTTCGGAACTTTTCTTGACCATGAGGGTAACTGGATGGATACCGTACATTTTCCGGATGTAACCAACCGTACACCGCTTACAGGTAAGGGCTATTATCATATGAAGGGAAAAGTGGTTGAAGATTTTGGCGTGTATAGTGTTGAAGTGAACTGGATGAGGAAGATAGGTATGGTTAGGGTTGGAGGATAAGTCAAAAGTCAAGAAGTCAAAAGTTAAAATGAAAATCCTGACTGTACCGTCGTATTTTTATTTTCAATCGGGAAGATTTAAATATCATTTATCTTTCGCCATACTTATCTTTTGTTTTTACATGATTTGCGGGCCCTGTAATGATTTTACATTTTTCATTTTGCATTTGTATTGATTTTAATTTTGACTTTTGAATTCCCTGATCAAAACAAAAACCATGTCAGACCTCCTTGTTCCTTTTGATTTTTCGAAAAATGCAATAAAGGCATTAGACCAGGCGATTCTGATATCATCGGTGAATCATAAAAAAATTGAGGTATTGCATATCACAAATGAGAGCGTGAGCAGGCAGTATCCAAAAAACTGGAAGTATAATGGAGATATTAAGATCCTGAAAGAAAAACTGGAAGCGGTTGTTGAAGAAAGAAAGAAGTTGCTGGGCGCATCTGCCAAAACCGGTTTGCTGGTTAAAGAAGCAGCAACCATCTCCGGTGGCATCATTTCAAGAATGCTGCAGGGAAAATTAAAACTCCTGGTAATGGGAACACATGGCAGCAGCGGTGTTTATGACAAGGTATTTGGAACGAATACGGCGGTGATGGTCAATCATTCTATTTTTCCTATTCTGGTGATCCCGCATAACTGGAAACCGGTTGTGATCGATCATTGCGTTACGGTCATCAAGCTCAATAAGCTTTCATCGGTTTCAAAAAGATTGAAGGCCTGGGGAAAATTCTTTTCAAGTTCTGTTGAAGCCGTACAATTTACTATCCTCAAAGAAGCCGAAGGAACATATGCTAAAAAGGAACAGATCAATGGGATCCCCTGCCGGATTATTTTGAATCCTATAGAAACACCGCTTGCCCAGGATGTTTTGAATTTCACCAGGAAACTAAGATCATCACTGGTGATCTTGTTTACAAAAGAAAAGACATTCCTGGAAAAATTATTTCTTAACAATCTTACCTATAAGCTTTCCGGCAGCATCACCATACCACTGCTTGCCATACCCTACGAAGAAACAGGATCATGAACCGGTCTCCTCCTGAGGCGTTTCATTTTTCTTTTTTCTTTTCCTGAACTTTTCATAAACCATTAAAGAAAGATAAGAGGATAAGATACCTATGAGCATGCCTGCAAATACATCAGTTACAAAATGCTGTGCAAGGTATACCCTTGAATAACCCACGAAAAATGCAACCATTGGAAAGAAGAACACCCAAAACATTCCCCTGATGATAAAGGCCATTAAAAGTGCCAGCGTAAAAGCTGTGCTGGTATGTCCGGAGGGGAAACTGTTTCTGCCATGTGGTTTGAATCCTTCAATGATCCTGATCTTTTCTTCTCCCAATGCCAGTATGGGCCTGAGCTCTTCAGCAAACACAACCCGCTTCAGAAAGTGGGTCAGCACCGTACAAATGATCAGGGAAGCTATTACTGCAACAAGAAATTCCCTTTTGAACAGGATCACATAGATAAAAAGCGGTACCCAGATGAGGCCATCGCCCAGGTAGGTCCAGTATTGAAAAAAATAATCAAATTGAGGATTGTTGTATTTATTGATGACCAGAAAAGAATCCTCTTTCCCAAAATAAAAAACAAAAATAGCCACCATCAAAGCCAGCAGTGTACTAAAAATAACAGCGATCCTGTAATGTCTATATTCTTTACTTTGCATCGGATTGGAATAGTTTAAGGGTTCAAAGATAAAAGGCAGAACAACCAATGGGCCAATATAAAAAACATTACCTGGTAACAGGCGGAGCAGGATTCATCGGGAGTCACCTGGTAAATGCACTGGTGAAGGATAAGGAGGCAAGGATCACCATCATTGATAATTTCGATCCTTTCTATCCGAGACAGGTGAAATTGATCAATACAGAGGGTTATGAACAGCACCAGAGTATTCTTTTGATCGACCGGAGCATTGAAGACCTTTCTTCTGCCGAATTGCAGATGATCCTTCCACAGAAGGTAGATGTGGTGATACACCTGGCAGCAAGAGCAGGTGTGAGGCCCAGCATCAGCCATCCGCTTGCCTATCAAAAAACAAATGTGCTGGGAACGCAGATGCTGCTTGACTTTGCAAAAGATACCGGCGTAAAGCAATTTGTATTTGCATCTTCCAGCAGTGTATATGGAGTAAATAAGAACCTGCCCTGGAAGGAAACGGAACAATTACAACCCATTAGTCCTTATGCCATGACCAAGTTGTCTGGTGAAGGAGCAGGCCATGTATTTAGTCACCTGCACGGGATCCGGTTCATTGCCTTACGTTTTTTTACCGTATTCGGTCCAGCCCAGAGACCCGATCTTGCCATCCATAAATTTGTAAAATCTATTGTACAGGACAAGCCCATTCCTCTATACGGTGATGGTTCAACCAGCAGGGATTATACTTATGTTGATGATATTGTAAGTGGCATACTTGCGGCCATTGAATATGACGGATCCTTATTTGAGATCATCAATCTTGGCAATAATTATTCGGTTCCCTTACTTGAGCTGATAAAAAATATTGAAGAAGTTACCGGCAGGAAGGCCGTTATAGACCGGCAGCCCGAGCAGGCAGGAGATGTGCCGCATACCTTTGCTGATATTTCAAAAGCGCAACGCCTGTTGCATTATCAGCCATCAACAACATTAAAGGCAGGACTGGAAAAATTTTACAGCTGGTTTTTGCAGCACAGGGAGATCCTGCAGCATTAAACAGTGATCTCCAGCGTTTCGTCTTTTTCTTTCTGGTGGATCTTTCTGACGTTGTATGTTTTTTTCTGTTGGGATTCAAAATAGGTTCTGACTGCAATTTCAGCAAGGATGCCGATGGTAACCAGTTGAATGCCTCCAAGTAAAAAGATCAATCCAAGTATCAGAAGTGGTTTTCCCCAGATATCATGACCCAGGATCTTTAACACAAGCAGATAAAGGTTGATGAGTAAACCAATTCCAAAACTGATGAAGCCAATGGTACCAAACAGGTGCATAGGTTTCTGCAAATACTTTCTGAAAAATACCATGAGTACCAGATCGGATAACACCCGGAATGTTCTTCCTATGCCATATTTACTTTTTCC
This sequence comes from uncultured Chitinophagales bacterium, assembly GCA_946886475.1. Next base: position 6,960 of record CAMPIQ010000055.1, read on the forward strand.
AAATCTTCTTGGATGGTGTTTTACATCAACCTGTGTAATATGGGCACCCTGCAGTTTGGCCAGTACAGGAATAAACCTGTGCAGCTCACCATACAGGCCAAGATCTTCTGCAATTTCTTTTTTGAAAACCTTGAGGGTGCATCCGTAATCCCGGATATATACACCGGTCATACGTCTGATAAGTGCATTGGCGATCTTACTTGGAATTTTACGGAGAACCATACCGTCTTTCCGGTTTTTGCGGTTACCGGCCACCACATCCCAGTCTTCCTTTTTCGCCAGTTCCAGCATAAAAGGAATATCTGTAGGATCGTTTTGAAGATCGCCGTCGATCATGGCAATGTATCTTGCATTGGCATGGTCAATACCAGCGGTCATTGCAGTACTCTGGCCATAATTTTTCCTGAGCTCTACCAGTTTTGTTCTTTCATCCGCATGCAGGATGATCTGTTTGCGGGTATTGTCGGACGATCCATCATCTACAAGTACCACCTCATAATCAATTCCTGTTAAGGCATTCCTGACCGCTTCCAGTAAAGGCTGAATGTTGTCCTCTTCGTTCATCACCGGGATAACAACAGATAATTCTTTCATAATGATGCGCAAAGCTAAGCGGTACGGAGGAAAAAGAGATAAGCTAACCTCTTTTACCCTCTTTCCCCTCCTTTAACCTCTTTCCTCCTCCTTTAACCTCCTTTTTCTCATTTAACCTCCTAGTTTCTCCTTTAACCTCTTTCCCTCCTTTAACCTCTTAGTTCAACCTCTTAGTTTCCTTGCCCAAAAAAAACCGCTTTCCGTAGAAAGCGGTTGGGAATGGATGGTTGTTGGCAAATATTATTCGCCTGCATCCCGTTTTGCTTCTTCCTTCATTTTTTCATTGGCCGTGATCACAAATTCAACACGTCTGTTCATGGCGCGGCCTTCATCATTATCGTTTGTTGCCACAGGATCTTTTTCTCCCATGCCAATAGTGGATATCCTTGAGGATGCCACATCAGCGGATCTTAAATAAGTAGCTACCGCAGAAGCCCGGCGAACGGAAAGATTCTGGTTATACCTGATACTTCCTTTCGAATCTGTATGTCCAATGATCCGGATATCCGTATCCGGATATTTTTCCAGGATATCTGCCAGTTTATCAAGACTGGTTTGCGCGCTGTTACTTAAAACCGACTGGTCGTAACCAAAAAGAACTTTTTCTTTGAAATTGATCACAATGCTTTCTCCTTCTCTTGTGATCTCAGCATCACCCAGCACCTTTTCCATTTCTTCAGCCTGTTTATCCATTTTTTTACCGATGATACTTCCTGCTGCACCACCAATGGCAGCCCCAATTACAGCGCCTGCGGCCGTATTACCCATTTTCTTCCCGATCACCGCTCCAATAGCAGCGCCACCGGCAACACCTACCACCGCACCTTTTTGTGAGCGGTTCATGGTTTTACATCCTGTTGTTACCAATGCTCCAAGGGACAGAACTAAAAAATAACGTTGAATTGCATTCATAGAGTTTATTTATGGTTACAAGTTTCCAAACTTTATACCACGTTGAACCCTGAAATCAGAAAGGCACATAAATTTTTTGAGTCCTTTAAGGTTTTGAATACTTTTTAAAAAACTCATACGGTCTGTACAGGTAAAAAAAAGAGGCTGCATGAGCAGCCTCCTTAATATATGCAATGAAACGTTTATTGCTGTTGTTGTTTGTTCAGTTGTTCTTCAAAACTATTACTTACCGTAGTGGATTGCTGTTCTTTAATGGCGTTATAAAAAACAACTTTGGTTTTTGACTTGCCTTTCTTTGTTTTTACTTTCACTTCAGCCACTTCAGTATTGGCTCCTGCAGCATTGAATACGGCAACAGGATCAACATTGTCAAAATGCTTACCCAGTGCAATGCTCAAAGTGCTTGTAGCAGGATCAAAGTATAAAGTACCCTCGGGAATTTGTCTGCCGGAAGCAGATTTCTGGGCAATTACCCTGTAGATCCCTGGTGATTGTCTGAGGAAAGCTTTGAATTTGCCTTCAGGTAATCCTTCCACCCAAACAATTCCCTTGTTCACTGAATCCAGTGTGACCGTTACCGTTTGAGCACTACCATCTTCAGCAGTGAGCTGATAAGATCCCAGTACCGGAAATGTTTTTTCAATTGTGAGTGCTTCGGGCATGGGTAGTAATTGATACTTGGCCCTGATAGAATCTACTGTTGACTGTGCATTTACTGCAGTAGCAAGAAACAAAGAGGCGATGAATAGGAAAATGGTGTTTTTCATACGTAGCTATTTTTAAATGGAAAGGTTTTCGCCCTACTTACGGAATATTGTGCCAAAATTGATTTTGTGATGGAAAAGTTTGAATTGCCATTGGCCCCGGGCTTATGGCCTTTGGTTCTTGTTAAATTTTTTAGCAAAATAATATCCTTCAGTATCTTCGCTTCCCCCGGGAGCAGATATGAAAAAACAAGATTTACCAGTTAATGGACAGGAAGAGTTTATAGAAGTGTTTGGTGCAAGGGAGCACAATCTCAAGAACATTGATATCAATATTCCAAAAAACAAGCTGGTTGTAATTACAGGTATCAGTGGAAGTGGTAAGTCGTCTCTGGCATTTGATACCATATATGCCGAGGGGCAAAGGCGCTATATGGAAACGTTTGGAGCTTATGCCCGCCAGTTTATTGGAGAAATGGAAAGACCTGATGTTGACAAGATCACCGGTCTTTCGCCTGTGATCTCCATAGAACAAAAAACAACGAATAAAAATCCGCGTTCAACAGTAGGTACCGTCACCGAAGTTTATGACTTCCTGCGTTTATTATTCGCAAGGGCAGGTGAGGCTTATTCCTATAATACTGGGAAGAAAATGGTAAGGTGGAGTGAGGATGAGATCGTAAATAATATTTTCAAAAGGTTTGATGGATACCGGATCAGTTTATTATCTCCAATGGTAAGGGGCAGAAAAGGCCATTACCGTGAACTTTTTGAAGAGGTGAGGAAAAAAGGATTTTTGAAAGTAAGGGTTGATGGTGAGATCAGGGACCTTGTTCCAAAAATGCAGGTGGACCGCTATAAGATCCATGATATTGAACTGGTGATCGACCGTTTGAAAGTAACGAAAGACATGAGAACCCGCATCAGCCAGAGTGTACAACAAACCCTGAAGATGGGAAAAGACCTGATGTTTGTGGATGCGGTTCCTTCTGATTCTTCCGAAAGAGAAGATCAAAAACTAGTGGGACAGCTATCGGGAAATACAAAAAAGAAAAAACCAGCCCCGAAAACTGTTGCCGGAACATCAAATGGCCTGCCTTTCCCGGATGTTGCCAATCCGGCCATTTACAGCAGGCAGTTGATGTGTGAGGACACGGGTCTTTCGTATGAAGAACCATCTCCCAATTCGTTTTCTTTCAACTCACCTTATGGGGCCTGTTCAACCTGTAAGGGACTTGGACAGGTGTATAGTGTGGACATGAATGCCATCATTCCTGATGACACACTTTCTATAAATGAAGGTGGCATAGCCCCATTGGGTGCAGAAAGGGAAACTTTCTTTTTCAGACAGGTACAGGCATTGTCCAGAAAAAATAAATTCAGTCTTGATAAACCCGTAAAAGAACTTCCGGAAAAAGCTTTAAATCTCATTTTGTACGGCAGGGAAGAAGGGATGGATCCGGAAAACCTCCGGTTTGATGGTGAAGAGCTTGACGGTAATGTTTACGAAGGGGAATATGAAGGCGTTGTTAACCAGGTAAAGCGTTGGTTTGCCACCAGTACCAGTGAAGCCATCCAAAGATGGGCTGAAGGTTTTATGCAGCTTACCACCTGCCACACCTGTAATGGCAACAGGTTGAAAAAAGAAAGTCTGTGGTTTAAAATAGATGAAAAAAATATTGCTGAACTCAGTAATATGGATCTTGTTCAACTGATAGGCTGGTTCAATGGAATAGAAGAAAGGATCTCTCAAAAACAAAATACAATAGGCAGGGAAATTATTAAGGAAATAAGAGAAAGGCTGCAGTTCCTGCTTGATGTTGGTCTTACCTACCTCACGTTGAACAGGCCTACCAGAACATTGAGCGGCGGTGAGTCGCAAAGAATAAGGCTGGCTACACAGATAGGTTCACAATTACAGGGCATTACCTATGTGCTGGATGAACCATCTATCGGATTACACCAGAGAGATAACCAGCGGCTGATCACTGCACTCAAGAACCTTCGTGATATTGGCAACAGCGTACTGGTTGTTGAGCATGACAAAGATATCATGATGGCTGCTGATCATCTTATTGATGTAGGTCCAAAGGCCGGATTTCATGGTGGAAAGATCATGGCCCAGGGTACGCCGGAGGAAGTACTGAATCATGATACCATTACAGCTGCTTTTTTAAAAGGCGAAAAATTGATCAGCATACCTGCTGAAAGAAGAAAGGGAAATGGAAAATCCATTGAAGTAAAAGGCGCATCGGGAAATAACCTGAAAAATATTTCAGTGAAGTTTCCGCTCGGTAAAATGATCGTTGTTACAGGTGTGAGCGGAAGTGGTAAGTCAACACTGGTAAACGAAACCCTGTATCCTTTACTATCACAGCACTGTTATGGTTCGCGTGTAAATCCACTGGCACATAAAAACATTTCCGGGCTGGAACATATTGATAAAGTGATAGAAATAGACCAGTCGCCCATTGGACGTACACCCAGAAGCAATCCTGCCACGTATTGCGGTTTCTTTACTGAGATCAGAACCTTATTTGCCTCCATACCGGAAGCCAAGATAAGAGGTTATAATGCCGGACGTTTTTCTTTCAATGTAAAGAGTGGCCGTTGTGATGTATGTGAAGGCAGTGGCCTGCGTACAATTGAAATGAATTTTCTTCCTGATGTGTATGTGCATTGTGAAAAATGTAATGGAAAGCGGTACAACAGGGAAACACTTGAAATAAGGTATAAGGGAAAATCAATTTCCGACGTACTGAATATGACTGTGGAAGAAGCCGTTGCATTTTTCTCGGCCGTTCCATTTATTTACCGCAAGATAAAAGTACTGGAAGATGTGGGCCTGGGTTATATAACACTTGGACAATCGGCTGTTACATTAAGCGGGGGTGAGGCGCAAAGAGTAAAACTGGCAACAGAACTTGCCAAGAGAGATACTGGTAAAACCTTTTATATTTTAGATGAACCAACTACGGGTTTGCATTTCGAGGATATCCAGCATTTACTGGATGTGCTGAATAAACTTGTAGACAGGGGAAATACCGTGCTGGTGATAGAACACAACATGGATGTGATAAAGGTGGCGGATCATATAATTGATATTGGTCCTGAAGGAGGGTTTGCCGGCGGAAAAGTTTTATTTGAAGGAACTCCCGAGAATATGATAAAAATAAAAAACAGTTTCACGGCAGAATTTTTAAAAGAAGAATTGAAATAATTTACCTGCTGTATTCAGGATAAAAAAAGCTCCCGTTTCGGGAGCTTTTTTATTGAAATAATTACATCGCCCATGTGTTGAACGATAAACCGAATATGTTACCGAGAATGAGTGTAAGCAGCCATCCAACAACAATATAAACCAGGATGGTAACTATAAGGACCACTACAAAATATCCGGTATGTTTATCAGCAGGTGTTTTTTTGATCTTCGGGATGCCAATATACATCAGGTACAACCCATACAGGCCAAATAAAGAACCGATCACTGCAAGCGATGGTATGATCATTAAGAGTCCGCCGATCCATGCAGGCGTAAAGGAATAGGCTACAAGTTGAATGGACCTGTTGAAGTTTTTTTCAGAATTAAAAGTAGGCGCTAACATATCCACAACTAGCGCCGTAACATACACTGATAAAAGACCACCAAGAAAAACAGTCAATGCCTGGTAAAGACCCCAGTCAAAACCTTTATACCGGTACCCTAAAACATTAAAGCCAACAAAAGCATATCCAATGAAAGCTGCAATGGCAGCCGCGCCCACCAGTATCAGAACATATCCGGTTATGATCTGCCCGGTATTAGGCGTTTCGGCAGCAATTACTGTCCATTCCTTATCCGGTTGAACAATCATGTTCTTTGCTCTTTCAATCACATTAATTTTTGATGAAGTACTGGCAGGTTGATTGACTTGTTCCATGTATTAAAATGGTTTGAAGTTGAGCCTACTCATCTGGCTTTTCGGCATCCGCCCCTTATTTTTTTCAGGGTGTTCAGGAAGATCCCCGAGCTATCAATGGAGTACTATATTCAATAGGGTGCTTTAAGCAGTTATTAAATGTAAATAATTGAGTTCAATTAAGCTGAGAAAATAATACACAATTAAGTAAGAGAGTTAATTGCTGCTTTCAGGAGTGAGTTGGGATGCATTACATGATGCCATCTTCACGATTGACGATTTATCCTTTCATTCCATTCAGGAAAATCTTTTAGGGGAAAGACCCGTAGTCTGCAGGGAGTGATTAAGTAAATCTATTGAACAGGCGGTTGAGCTTTGGTTCATTCGGATATTAGATTACACCAATTTCCCTGCTTACGGGATGAAAAAGAACTTAATAACCAATAAGTGGGACAGAAAGCACTTAATAAAATCTTTAATTAGCGTACTATAGGGAACGGATTAGGTTTATTCAACCAGGGTATCGAATTTTATTAGACTTTCTGCCTCTTATTGGTAATATTTTATTTAATGGTGAGTTTTCCTTCTTCTATACTTTCTTCGTTGGCAAAAATGATGTAGGTATAGGTTCCTTTTTCAAGGGTAGTGATCTTTGTTTTTGTTTTCTTTTTCAATATGCCCTGGTACATGATGGTGTTTTCCAGGTCAAATATGTAAAGCTGAACATCAAAGGAGCGGTTAGATGTGATTACAACAGTTCCTTTATCATTCCTTAAATAAAGATTGACTATATTTTTTTTCGTCTCTTTCTTTTTTGCTTCGAATTTGTTTTCGGTAAAGACCTCGTTTTTTACAAACGCTATGCTATTTTTTTGCGCCATAACGGATGAAGAGATCATTAACACAAAAACAGGAAGAAGTAAATTTCTCATATAGGTTTGGTTTAATAATACGCCGGACACCTCAGCTGCCTTAACGCTCTTCCATTTGGAGAATTCCAGTCATTCAGTCTCCATCCGAATTTTAAAATGGATGAAAAGAATGAGTCATTCTGCTTTGGACTTCCGCGTTGTTCATTTGTGAAAGGCCTGTTGAGATTAGTCTGGTATGGTACGAAATTCTCGCGGTAATAAAGCTGGTTGGCCATTGCCGCCTGTTGCGGGGTAAGATAATTTCCAAAATACGTGTTGTCGATATAGGTGGTACTCACGTCATCAACATAATCAGTAAATGATTTGCGGTGCATGATCTCAAATCCTATGTACATGTTTTCCTTGATATAGTATTTGGCACCTACACCCATTGGAATTTCAAATGATGTAAGTTTATATTCTTTCCTGTCAGGATATTCTGCCATGCCCTGTCCTTCAAGCTTCAATGGCTGAAGTTCTACCCACTGGCTTGAACCATCAGGCGCATAATATTTCCCTTTTGGATTGAATTTAAATATACCCCCGCCTATTACTCCATAGGGGCGAAGCTTACCCTGAAGTCCATCGTATCTTTCAAAAAAAACTGTAGGATAAAATTCAATGGCAGCATATGCTTCAAATAAAGGTGATTTGAATTGCAGGTTACGGTGTTTGCGGAACCATTCATCATCTCCCTTATCTTTTATCAGACTATCATAACCTTCTAACATGCCATGGTTAACGGCTACTCTTAATCCGATCCATTCGGCCGGATAGATATTAGCATAGAGTCCTTTTTGAAGATTGGTTACGGGAAGGTTTACGTCTTTTACAAACCTTGTTCCAACCCCGTGGTTGCCTCCAAGGTCACCCAAAAAGAAAAGGGGGCCAAGGCCAAGACCAATTTCTATTTTGCCGTTTCCTGTTGTTATTGATTGGGAATTAGACCGGGTAACTGCGATGGATAAAAAGCAGATGAGTACTAATGTACGTACGCTATGTACAGTTGTTCTCATAGAAGTAGATTTTGTTTTTATTAGGATTTGGATAACGGGGCTAAAGTAGAAAAGGAATAACTAACATGCAAGCTTATGGTAAAAAAAGATATGGAATTAAGAGAAATTCCGAATTTGTATTCGTAGATCTACGTAATAGAAATTTTTTTTATCATGTATATATGTTCAATGCCATCTTCCAGGTAAACATCGCTAACCTGTTCAAACCCAATTGATGAATAAAATTTTTTCAGATATAACTGGGCGCCTATCCTTATCGTTTGTTTTCCAAATAAGGTATAAGCTGTTTCCACAGATTTTTCCATCAGCATTTTTCCATAACCCGATCTTCTGGCAGCGGGTGCGGTAACCACCCTGCCTATCGAAGGCTCTTCATACGCCAGGCCTGGAGGCACCAGCCTGGTATAAGCCACCAGTTTTTCATCCTTGTATCCCATGAGGTGGAAAGATTCCTGGTCCCTGTTGTCAGCATCCTGGAACACACAATTCTGTTCAACAATAAAAACCTCAATTCTTAATTGTAAAATTGAATATAGCTGTTGCGGTGTGAGCGCATTGAAAGTTTTCAGTATCCAGTTCATAAAATATACTTTACCTGCCCGGTGATGGAAGTACAGGCAGACTTTCATTTCCATTTTCGTTTACCGATTGCACGGCGAAAAAATAATTGTCCTTGGAATAAGGAAGTGTTATGGTTTTTTGCGATGTAAATATTTTTTTCTGCCATAGTGCATCACTGGTCTCTCTTACCATTACATAATAACCTTTTATTTTTCCATTGCCCGGTTCCTTCCAGTTAAGTGTGGTTGAATTGGTAAGATTCCTGACCTCTATTTTCACATCCAAAGGTGCTGAAGGTGCGTAGCACAGGTTGGCAAGGGTGGCCAGGTTGACCGCAGTATTTTTTCTCAGGTATTCAAAGTCCATGAACCTGGTAAGGTCGCCATACTCAACACCATTTTCCGTTCTGAGGTCCTGGTGCTGGTGCAAATAATTTTCATTCATTTCAGTTAAGCGTACAGCAGTATATCCGCGTGAAAGGAATGGGGTTTGGTCACCGCCTCTCAAAAAACGGTCGGGCCTGTAAATGAGCACCACCTCAATATTATCAACATAGCGTTCGCCGGTTTCCTTTACATAGCGGGCCAGCTGCCTTGATCTTCCATCGTTTTCAAGTCCCATGCTTCTTATTTGTAGTGCTCTTCTTCCGGTATCTGCAACTGAATAAGCTTCACTGAATACGCGAAGCTTAGTATTGTTAATGATATTCGTTTCATTGCTGTTGTTACTGCCCATGATATCATTATTAAGCATGGCATCAATATTCCAGTTTTCTTTCTTTGCTTTTTCCGCCATGAAGCCGGCACCAAGTAAACCCTGTTCTTCACCGCTGAATGCAACAAAAATGATGGTAGATGGAAATGAATGCTGCGACATGATCCTGGCGCACTCCATTACAGCAGCCACCCCACTGCCATCATCATTTGCGCCTGGCGCATCTGATGTTCTGTTCATAACGTCGCTCACCCTGCTATCCAGATGACCGCTGATAATATATACACGGGTGTTTTCCGTATCGGTGCCTTTTAAAATGGCAACGGCATTACCCAGGCTTATTTTCTGATCAATTCTTCTTCCATCAGGCAAAAGTGTTGTGGTGTCAACAAATGCAGTCATCCTGCCATTGCTGTTTTCTGCAAATTGTTTGAATTTCTTTACCACCCATTCTCTTGCTGCGCCAATCCCTTTCCTGGTATCGGTGGTTGAACTTAACGTGTTCCTTGTTCCAAAAGAAACCAGTTCTCTGACATATGATTGAAGACTGTCGGCATTTACTTCTTTAACCATGGCTTCAATTCTCGTGTCGCGGTGAATGATCTGTTGAGCAAAACACATGGTTGAGATAAGGAATGTTACAAAGAAATAAATTGTCTTTTTCATGTTTCTTTTGTTTCAGTATTTATATTTCTCTTTCCACAGGTTGCGGAGAAATTTTCTGATCTCCTCTTCACGTGGATTTTTCCCGGGGTTATAAAAAGTTGTACCGCTTAATTTTTCAGGCAGAAATTCCTGTTCGGTAAAATTCTGTTCAAAGCTATGGGCATACTTATAATTTTTTCCATAGCCCATTTTTTTCATCATACCTGTAGGAGCATTCCTGATATGTAATGGAACAGCAAGGTCACCATCATGTTGTACACTGGCAATAGCATCTTCAATAGCCATGTAAGATGCATTGCTCTTATGTGATGAGGCAAGGTAGGTGGCACATTGTGCCAGAATGATACGGGATTCCGGATAGCCTATTTTATTTACAGCCTCGAATGCGGCATTGGCCAATACCAGCGCCGTTGGATTGGCATTGCCAATATCCTCACTGGCAAAGATCACCATACGCCTGGCAATGAATTTTACATCTTCACCACCTTCAATCATTCTTGCAAGCCAGTAAATGGCGCCATTGGGATCACTTCCTCTCATAGATTTAATGAAGGCGGAAATAATATCATAATGTTGTTCACCCGTTTTGTCATATAAAGCAATTCTTTGCTGGGCTGTCAGCATCACCAGTTCATCTGTAATAACGATATTGTTATCTGCCGGTGCCGCATCGGCCACCAGTTCAAGTAAATTCAAAAGCTTTCTGGCATCGCCTCCGGATATGTTGAGGATCGCTTCTGTTTCATTCAGTTCTATATTCTTTGACCGGAGCCATTCATCTTTTTCGATGGCCTGTTTTAGCAGTTTTACCAGGTCATCCCGGGATAATGGTTTTAATACATACACCTGGCACCGGCTCAGCAGCGCGCTGTTCACTTCGAAGGAAGGATTTTCAGTGGTGGCTCCAATCAGACTAACGATCCCTTTTTCCACAGCACCCAGTAAGGCATCCTGCTGACCCTTATTGAAACGATGGATCTCATCGATGAATAAAATGGCACCTCTTGTTTTTTGTGCGGTTGATATGGCTTCTCTTACTTCCTTTACCCCGGAACTGATGGCACTTAAGGTAAAGAATGGAACATCCAGGCTATGCGCAATGATGTTGGCGATGGTGGTTTTACCTGTTCCCGGCGCACCCCATAAGATCATAGAAGGGATCTTGCCATTCTCAATAGCTGTTCTTAAAATACTTCCCTTCCCTGCCAGGTGTTCCTGCCCAACCAGGTCATCAAGCGTTTGTGGCCGCATCCGTTCTGCAAGTGGGGCTGAGGAATTCATGGTTCAAATTAAGGAAGAAAGCGGAAAAGGCGGTAGGGAGGCGTGTGCAATGGAGGGGAAAAATTAAAATTCAAAATTCAAAAGCGCGCATTTTCAGCCTGCTATAAATAACCAGTCACGCCGGTTTACATTTTACATTTTACATTTTTCATTTTGAAATCTCTCTTATTCATTAGCCTTAATAAAATCTTCGATCTGGTTAAAAGCATGATCCATTGTTGCTGCCGGCCATGCCTCATGTCCCATACCGGGAAAAACAATCAATTTGTTGGGAACACCTAAGGCATCCAGATTATTTTTAAGTGAAACAGACTGCGATACAGGAACCAGGTAGTCATCTGCCCCGTGAAGTATAATTGTAGGTGGAGACTGTGCGGAAACAAAATTCAAAGGAGAAGACTGCTGGTACATGGAAGGATTGCCTGCAGGTGTTCCACCCATTAAGATCTGAAACGACATTTTAATGGTGGGATCGGTAATATTATTGTAAAGATCAGCCATGTCCGCAGGACCAAAAAAATCAACAACAGCTTTTATAGAAGGGGAATTGTATTTATATGCCTGGAGCAAAGCCATATGCGCGCCGGCACTGGCACCAAGCAATACAAATTTTTGGGAAATGCCGTATTCAGTTTTATTCGTAATAAGGAAATCAACAACGGCCTTCATGTCATTTTCCTGTGTTGGAAAATAATTATTAAATGCACTGGCCAGGCGATAGTTGGTATTTACAATGGCGTATCCGGGAAAACGCTGTTGAAATTCCGGAATGTATGGGGTCATTTCAGATTTGTCTCCGCCAGTCCAGGCACCTCCATGGATCATTATGAGAATTTTAGTTGTATCGGTATGGCCTTCGGGAAGATAGATATCCATTTTTTGTGAGGGATCACCGCCATAGGACACATTCAGAAAGCTTTGAGCCGGCGATTGAATTTCAGTGGCAGCTTCTTTCTGGCACGAAAGGAAAGTGGCAGCCAGAAAAAACAATATAATAGATTTTACCATGACCATGAATATAAAACATGCCATTCATGATAATGGCAGTTTTTATTTACTTAACATTTTCTTTCAAAACATGGGAAGAGCGGACGTGGATAAATCTGAATTATTTCCTCAACCTGATATTCAATTCTTCCAGTTGCTTTTCATCAATGGTGGAAGGCGCATCGAGCATCACATCACGGCCGCTGTTGTTTTTAGGGAAGGCTATGAAATCGCGAATGCTTTCACTGCCTCCAAGAAGGGCACACAGCCTGTCAAATCCAAATGCAATTCCTCCGTGCGGCGGGGCGCCATATTCAAAAGCTCCCAGCAGGAAACCAAATTTATGAAGGGCTTCTTCTTTGCTCATTCCAAGGGCTGCGAACATTTTTTCCTGTAACGCTCTTTGATATATCCTGATTGATCCTCCACCAATTTCATTGCCGTTCAATACCATGTCATAAGCATTGGCTTTGATACTGGCATAGGGATGCTTCAGGTATTCGGCTGCATTTGTTATTGACGGATCATTATTGATCATGGCATTGATATGTGCAGGTTTGGGAGCGGTAAACGGATGGTGACGGGCTACCCAGCGGCCGCCGCCATTGTCTTCTTCCGCGTATTCAAATAAAGGAAAATCCAATACCCAAAGTAATCTGAATTCATCTTTTTTGCGCAGTCCCATTCTTTCACCCAGTTCCAGTCTCAGTTCACTGATGGCCTTTCTGGTTCTTTCTTCAGTACCGGCAAGAATTAAGATCAGGTCACCAGGTTGTGCCTGGGCCATATCAGCAATGGCCTTTAATTTTTCTTCATTATAAAATTTATCAACACTGCTTTTGATGCTTCCGTCGGTATTGTATTTAATATGCACCAATCCCTGCATGCCTATCTGGGGACGTTTTACCCATTCTGTAAGTTCATCGGTTTGTTTGCGTGTATATGCGGCAGCACCTGGAACGGCTATGGCCAATACTGTTTCCGCATTGTCGAAAACGCCAAAGCCTGCGCCATTTATCAATTCACCGGTTGCGGGTATTTCGCCGCCTATATTGAATGCAGATTTCAGGTTGGCCAGTTTCATTCCAAACCTGATATCGGGTTTATCATTTCCAAATTGCCACATGGCCTCCTCCCAGCTCATTCTTTGAACCGGTTCTTTGTAATCGATATCTTTTACTTCTTTGAAAATATATTTCACCAGTCCTTCAAACATGGCAAGGATATCTTCCTGTTCAACAAATGCCATTTCACAATCTATCTGGGTAAACTCCGGCTGCCGGTCGGCCCTCAGGTCCTCATCACGAAAACATTTTACGATCTGGTAATAACGGTCGTAACCACTTACCATCAACAATTGTTTAAATGTTTGGGGCGATTGGGGTAAGGCATAGAACTGTCCTTCATTCATTCTGGAAGGAACTACAAAATCCCTTGCTCCTTCAGGAGTTGATTTGATAAGAAAGGGTGTTTCAATATCCATAAAACCATTCCGGTGCAGGTAATCCCTGGTAGCCCGGTTAACGGCATATCGCAATTCAAGATTTTTTTTGACTGCATTCCTCCGGAGATCAAGGTATCTGAATTTCATTCTGAGGTCATCACCGCCATCCGTATCATCCTGAATGGTAAATGGTGGTATGGAAGATTTATTCAGGATCTTAAAAGAGGATACAATGATCTCGATATCGCCTGTAGGTATATTTTTATTCTTATTGCTGCGCTCTGAAACCTTACCTGAGGCCTGAACAACGAATTCCCGGCCCAGGGTATTCTGTTCCAGTTCAATGTTCAATTCTTCACCGAACAATAATTGGGTGATGCCATACCGGTCGCGCAGATCAACAAATGTGATCGATCCAAATTTGCGCACGGTTTGCACCCACCCGGCCAGGGTTACTTCTGTATTTGTATCATGCAATCTTAATTCACCACAGGTATGGGAGCGGAACATAGTTTGTTGGGTTGATTGTTCTAACCAATAGCCATTGGCCATTTGATTCAGGCGGCAAATATAACCTCTACGTTCTTATTTTTTCTGTTCCATGCTCC
>CAMPIQ010000056.1 GCA_946886475.1 uncultured Chitinophagales bacterium
GATTTTTTATCGATGGCAACAACAACCAATGGATTGTTATTATTATCCGGTGTCAGGTAAATGAATTTTTCCTCACGTTGTATTTCATTCATGCAGTCTGTGGAAACAGCGAATGAAATAATATTTCCTTCCAGTGTATTTATATAAGAAGAACAATATACCATGGCTCCTTCATTATTGAATATCCTGACCTCACCCCGCAGGTCGCGGTAACCCGGGCTTAAGGAATTCATGATCTCTGTTATATCATCTGAATCCTGATACTTTACTCTCGTTAGATAATTAAATGCATCGATCCAGGAAATGACGGCTGTTTCCAGTAATGTTCTTTCTTCATATTCCCTGTAACCTGATCTTTTATTATTACTGAACTGATAGATCACCCGGCGCCAGATGTCACGGCCTTCCTCCTTATTCCTCAGTAGAAAATGTGTGGAATCAATATTGCCTGACGCATTGAAAAAATAGGTTGTCCTGGAATTAAAAGCCGATGCTACAGGTATCCATTCTCCTTTGTCCAGGATCACGCTATCATAAGCATATGTAACCACCTGTTTTACTTTACCGTTTATTCCATATTCTTTTGCATCGCTGTGTTCCTGTGAAAAAGAACAATAATAGAACATCAGGCCCCAAAAAAGGAAGAAGCATTTCATATCATCAGGTTTCACTGACAAGGTAAGTAATAAACCAGATCACAGGATTACCACTTGGCACATGCATAAGTATAACCATGGCAAGGTAGGGCAGCAGGCAAACCGACTGAAGATTAAAATGTTTTTTTGACAACTGTCTTTTCCATAAAAAATAAGACAACAGGCTGCATAAGAATGCCACTACAAAGCCGGATGGGATGAGCTTAAGCAGCACCTTTCCGGTCCTGAACATAAATAAACCCATCCGCCCCTCAAATGACGAAGGATCAAAGAACACATAACTGCTGCCTGGCATTTCACCACCTCCCCATTTCACATAAAATACAAAGGCCATGATCATAAACAAGGCAGGTAGCAATGCCAGCGTGATGAATATATACCTAAAAGCTTTTTCCATGAAAAGCGCTAAAATAACTTATCCAACCAGATAAATTAAAAAACCCCTCCTTTGTGATGGAAAAATGAACCAGGCGCAATATTCACCATTCCCATTTGCTACATTAGCAACATGAAGGCGGCATCAGTTATCGAGATCAAACAAAGATTAAAGGAAACAGATAAAAAAGAGCTGGTTGAACTCTGCCTGCGCCTGGCAAGGTTTAAAAAGGAAAACAAAGAATTGCTTACCTACCTTCTTTTTGAAGCCGATGATATCAATACCTATATCAGACATGTGAACGAGGAAACAGATCTTGAATTTTCGGAGATCAATACTTCAAATATTTACTTCGCCAAAAAAAGCCTGCGCAAGATCCTCCGGCATTGTAACAAATTCATACGGTATACCGGTGATAAAAAAGCAGAGGTTGAAATTCTGCTTCACTACCTTACCAACCTGCACGGATTGAAGGTACCATGGAAAAAAAGTCCTGCACTGGTAAATCTTTATCAGGCACAACTCAAAAAGATAGGAACCACCATTGATTCCATGCATGAGGACCTTCAGTGGGATTACCGGAAAGAGTTGCAACGGCTTATTAACTGATCATGTTTAGCTCAGGGATCCCGACTCAGCCACATCGCTTTCTATAATGGTATAATGTATTGCATGTTTTTTGGGCACAATTGGAATGCTCTTATGCAGGGCAAAGATTTTAGTGAAAGCAGCACCATAATATAAAATGAGCGCTGAATAAAATACAAATAGCAATAACAGCACAATGGATGCTGATGTTCCATAAAGTGTGGTGATATTGCTATAACTCAGAAGCCATTGCAACACGATCTTTCCCAACGAGAACAAAATGCTCGTTAAAAAAGCACCGGCCAGGGCAATTCGCCAGGATGGCCTCCCATCGGGAAGGTAACTGAATACCATCCAGAACCATAGTGTTACTACCACTATGGATACTATATAACGCAATACTCCATTAAAATAAAAAGACAGGCTTGGTGAATATTCGAAAATATAATCGCCAATAAATGCTCTGATGGTTTCGGCCACTATGCCTAAAATAAATAATACGCCGGCTACCAATATTACAAAGATTGATTGCCCCCTGGAATTGATCGTTTTCATAACTCCCTTCATCGGGACGGGCTTAATTTTCCATATCTGGTTGATTGAACTCTTAATCACCTTGAATAAGGTAGTAGCCACAAATACCAGAAACAAAAAGCCTGCTGCCGTTATAGCCCAGTTATCAGTGAGTCCGCGCAAGGCACCCAGCACGTCAACAACCTGCCGTACGGCTTCTGGTCCAACTATGTCTGACAGGCTTTTAAACAATTCCAGCCTTATGGTTTGCGGATCAAATACCAGCCTGAAAACCTGGATAAGTATCACCAGAATGGGCGGCAGGGCAAAGGTTGTAAAGAAAGCTGTGGCGCCTGCCATTCGAAGCGGATCGTTTTTCAGTAGCTCACTGAAAGACTGAATCAGCAGCGATCCCATTCCGCTAATATTTTGTTTCATGTTCCCCATTCCAAAGGATGTGTTTTAAAATAAAGTATGTATGGCCAGGGTAAATCCCATTCCAACCACTCCTCCAATGATACTGGCTATTGCATCCATTACATCGTGATGCCCCATACCGGTGATCTTTGAAAAAAGTTCAAATCCATAGCTGATCGCTATTACCAGCGCAAATGAAATAAGAATGCCTGTGATCAGTGATCCATCCAGCAGGAACAATAAAAAGGCAAGCAATACAGCACCTAAAATGATGCCTGCATAAAAATGTTTCCATTTATCTGCTTCAATTTTCTTCATGATTACAGAATTAAAGATATTCGCTTCCGGCTTAACACTGAACAATCACTCCCAACCATAGCATATGCTGGAACCACAAACCATCAAATTTTTGAAAGCCCTCAGGAAAAATAACAACAAACCCTGGTTCGATGCCCACAGGCCACAGTATGAAGCAGCAAGAATTGATTTCTCCAATTTCATCCAGCTGGTTATAGAAGACCTTCAAAGATCTGACACAACTATTACAGGCCTGTCATCAAGAGACTGTTTATTCAGGATAAACAGGGATATACGTTTTTCTCATGATAAGACGCCTTATAAATCGAATTTCGGGGCCAGTATAAAACGCGGAGGCAGAAAGTCGGCATTTGCCGGATATTATTTTCATTGTGAACCCGGCCAAAGTTTTATAGGAGGCGGTTTATGGATGCCTGAATCGCCAAATTTGAAAAAGCTTAGACAGGAAATAGATTATAATTACGATGAATTGAAGGAAATATTAAATGAAAAAAAATTTAAAAAGATATATGGTGATGTATTCAGGGGTGGGGATGTTAGTTTAAGCACCATGCCCAAAGGATATGAAAAAGACAATCCCGCAGCCGGTTATTTAAAATTAAAAAGCATGATCGCTGAAACAACTGTGCAGGATGAAGAATTAACCAAAGCCAGTCTTCATAAAAAAACAATCGATGCTTTTCTTGCCCTTCAACCTTTATTAAATTTTATCAACCGCTCCATTGAAGAATGATATTTTAACAGGTTACTCCTATTAAAACCTAATCGCCACATTCCCAATGCGCCTGATAAAGCAGGCTGCGATTTTATAATTTCAACAACAGTATTAATTGTTAAGGCATTATGATTTATATCGGATGTGCCTTAACGTTGTATTGACAAAACAAACCGTTTATTATGAAAAAATATTTACCCTTTTTTGCCCTGGCCTTTGTATTTGTTACATCCTGTGCCCACAAGCATTATACCTCATCGGCCTTTGAGCAGCAATCCGCTTCACACCGTAGTATTGCCATTCTGCCGGCGGAAATGATCTTTACCGGTACCAAACCTAAGAACCTGACAGAAGAAGATATCCGCAAAATAGAAGAAACGGAAAGCAATATTTTTCAGAATGCATTATTTAACGGCATCCTGAAATATGCCAATACAAAGCGATATACCACTTATGTGTCTGTACAGGATATTGGCACCACCCGAAAATTGCTTGAAGAAAATAATATTTCCATCAGGAGTTCCTGGAATGAAGATGATAAAAAACTTGCGGAACTCCTTGGTGTTGATGCAGTAGTAAGAATGCGCGTACAAAAGAAAAGATATATGAGCGACCTTGCATCACTGGGTATCAGCATTGGAAGGGATGTTCTGCAGACTGTGAGTTCGGGTAAATTTCCCGTACCCTATGTACCCAATAAAACAAATGATATCTACGCTTCCTGTAATATCATCAGCAATAATATGACGCTCTGGAACGATCATTATGAAAGAAGTGCCAATTATAACAGACCTTCTGAAGATGTGATCATTGACATAGCTGACAATTTTGGAAAAAATTTTCCATACCGGAAACGGAGGTAAGAAAGCTGATGGCCACCAGCCGCCGGCCTTTAGCCCGGTTATTATCATTGTCAATAGAAATAAAGGAGACGCGGTATTTGCGTCTCTTTTATTTATGCTCATTACTACTCATAACAACCCTTTCCCTACCAGATATTCCGCGATCTGCACCGCATTGGTAGCCGCTCCTTTTCTGAGATTATCGCTAACGATCCACATGTTAAGGGTTCTGGGCTGGCTTTCATCTCTTCGTATTCTTCCAACAAATACCTCATCTTTTTCATGAGCCAATAAGGGCATGGGATATAATTGTTGCAAGGGATCATCCTGCACCACAACACCGGGTGCATCCTGCAACACCTTACGCAGCTCCACAAGATCAAAATCATTTTCAAATTCTATATTCACACTTTCACTATGCCCCCCCATAACAGGTATCCTCACGGTTGTAGCGGTTACCCGGATATTATCATCCCCCATGATCTTTTTTGTTTCATTTACCATCTTCATTTCTTCCTTGGTATAACCATTATCAAGAAATACATCGATCTGGGGCAGGGCATTTAGGTCGATCTGGTATTTGTAGGCCATCTCGCCTTCTTTCCCGGACCTTTCATTGAACAGCTGGTCAACTGCTTTTTTACCAGTGCCGGTTACACTCTGGTAGGTGGACACTACCACTCTTTTTATTCCATATTTTTTGTGAAGCGGCTGAAGGGCCACCACCATCTGAATTGTAGAACAATTGGGATTGGCAATGATCTTATCTTTCCTGGAAAGCACCTCAGCATTTACTTCTGGAACAACAAGGGGCCTGGAAGGATCCATTCTCCATGCTGATGAATTGTCTATTACTGTAATGCCGGCTTCCGCAAACCTGGGCGCCCACTCAAGCGATGTGCTGCCACCAGCTGAAAATAAAGCCACATCCGGTTTAGCATCAATTCCAGACTGCATGCCCACTACGTTGTATTTCTTTCCTTTGAATACAACCTCCTTCCCAACAGACCTTTCAGAAGCCACAGGTATGAGTTCGTCTACAGGAAAATTTCTTTCCGCAAGCACCTGCAACATTTTAGTACCAACCAAACCTGTGGCTCCAACTACAGCAACTTTCATTTTTATTTTTGTTTTAATAAAGTGATTCAAATATTAATCCCTTTTACACCATTGAACAAAAAAAGCCTCCCGGTTGGAAGGCCTGTAATTTATTCCGGAACATACAATTTTACACACCTTCTGTTTGAAGCTCCTGTTTCTTATTCATTTTTGTATGCTTATGCTTTTTCATTGTGTGGCGAATGTAATGTGAAATGTTTTTTTCTCCAAAATCTCTGGTGTTTTTACCAGGGTTTTCTTTCCATTGCCATTTAGCTTGGCATCATGAAACTTTTAAAATTCATTCCCTATATACTGCTGGCCCTACCGGCTATTCCGGAAGCGCAGGTTGCAGAAAGGTTTGACCTGGTGATCACTGAAATAATGGCGGATCCTTCCCCTTCTATTGGATTACCCAATGCAGAATACATTGAGGTGAGGAACCGTTCAACAAAAAGTATTTCGCTGAATGGCTGGAAACTGGGTGATGAGGTTGCAAACGGCAGCATTTCCTCCTCCTATATTCTAAAACCAGACAGCATTGTAATTCTATGTGCCAACAGCCAGGTAAATAATTTTTCTGCATTTGGAAAAGCCCTTGGTGTTACCGGTTTCCCGTCTTTTGATAACGACGGGGATCTCATTAGCCTGCAATCTTCTGAAGGTAAAACCATTCATGCTGTTGCTTATTCCTCTTTATGGTTTCCTAATAGCTTAAAAAAAGAAGGTGGCTGGTCGCTTGAAATGATAGACCCGGATATTCCCTGCACCGGTGAAAAAAACTGGACCGCCAGTACGCATATACAGGGAGGAACTCCGGGACAAATAAATTCTGTTGATGGAACCACCATTGATCACGATCCTCCCCAACTATTAAGGACCTATAATAAAGACAGCATCACTTTCATTGCTGTTTTCAACGAATCGCTTGACAGCGCATCCGCATCGGATTTTTCCAACTATTCAATCAATAATAACATGATCATTTCAAATGCTTTTCCCATCGCTCCTTTATTCAGGGAAGTGGCCCTGCAACTCTCCGCACCATTGCAAACAGAAAAGGTTTACGAATTACTGGTAAGGAATGTAACAGATTGTATGAATAATACCATTGGAGTCTTTAATAAAACAAAGGCCGGCCTGGCTATTGAAGCTGTACCCAGCGATATTGTGATCAATGAAATATTATTCAACTCAAAACAGGGCGCCTATGATTTTGTAGAATTGAAAAACCGGTCTGAAAAAATCATTGATGCATCCGGAATTTACATTGCCAACAGGAATGCATCTGGAGATGTTGGTTCCTTAAAAAAGGCCAGTGAATCTAAATTCAATCTGTATCCGGGTGAACATTATGTAATTACTGAAAATGCCCTGTCACTGGGCCTAAATTATTTTGTAAAAGAACCGGGGTGCGTATTCCAGATAAACACCATGCCCTCCTATCCTGATGATAAAGGCACAGTAATCATCACCAACAGCCAGGGCCTGATACTGGATGAAGTTCAATATTCAGATAAATGGCATTTTGCACTGATCAGTAACCCCGAAGGCGTATCGCTTGAAAGACTGGATACAGAAAAATCATCTCTGGATAAATTCAACTGGCATTCGGCTTCCTATTCCAGCGGATTTGCTACACCTACCTCAGTCAATTCCCAGGCAAAGCAGGACATCAATTCAAATTCAGGACTGGTGATCCATCCTGAAATTTTCTCACCCGACAGCGATGGATTTGACGATATGGCATTGATCCAGTATAGGCTTGAAGAACCGGGTTACGTTGCCAATGTTATCATTTTTGATGTGCTGGGCAGGCCCGTACGTTACCTGGTAAAGAATGGACTTACCGGACTTAAAGGAAGCTGGACCTGGGATGGACTCAATGATAAAATGGAAAAGTTACCTGTAGGATCATATATAATTTATACAGAGTTTTTTAACCTTCAGGGAAAGAAAAAGCATTTCAGGAATTCAATTGCCCTTGCAAGAATGATGAAGTAAAGAGCCATGTTCCATTTTTAAAAACAAAACATGAGTTGCAATGAACAGGCTTTAAGCATGGCAGCTGTTACAATCAACAAAGCAATGCATAATGCATTGCACAATGAAAAACCGGCTCTGGAAGAGCCGGCAGGTTATTTAAAAATGATATACGGAGGGTTTGAAGTGGGCATCTCAACTGGTGATAAAGAGGGAAGCTTTATTTAAACAAGCTCAATATCAAAATTCACCAGTTCCCTGAACTGGGCCAGTCTTTTGTCAATGTCAGCTTTGGTGATCTCAGTAAGTCTTTCAGTTCCAAATTTTTCAACACAAAAACTTGCCATGGCAGATCCAATGATGATGGCTGTTTTCATGTTATCGAATGAAATGTCTTTTGTTTTGGCAAGGTGCCCTATGAACCCGCCCGCAAAAGTGTCGCCCGCGCCGGTTGGATCAAAAACTTCTTCAAGGGGAAGTGCAGGTGCAAAGAACACACGGTCATCATGAAATAAGAGAGCCCCGTGTTCTCCTTTTTTTATGATCAGGTATTTGGGTCCCATATTCATGATCTTTTTTGCTGCCTTTACCAAAGAAAATTCCTGGCTCAATTCACGCGCTTCACTGTCATTCACCATTAAAACATCGATCATGGTAAGAACTTCTTTCAGGTCGGTCAAAGCTGTTTCCATCCAGAAATTCATGGTATCAAGCACAATAAGCTTTGGCCTTTCCCTTAATTGTTCAATTACACGCTTCTGAAGCTTAGGCATGAGGTTACCCAGCATAAGAAACTCTGTACCCTGGCAGGATTCAGGTAATATGGGATTGAAATCAGCCAGTACATTAAGATCTGTTACAAGCGTATCACGGGTGTTCATATCCATATGGTATTTGCCCGCCCAGAAAAATGATTTTTTATCTTTTACAATTTCAACCCCTTCGGTAGTAACGCCTCTTTTTCTGAGTTGTTCCAGTTCTTCCTCCGGGAAATCATAACCCACAATGGAAACCTGGTGAACAGGCTGAACAAAATTTGAAGCAGCATAAGCCACATATGTTGCAGAACCGCCAATGATCTTATCGCTTTTGCCAAAGGGAGTTTCAATAGCATCAAAGGCCATTGTTCCAACTACAATTAAAGACATATTAGTTTTGAATTATGAGTTACGAATTTAGAAGGCGTGCAAACCTAATCCATTTTTCTTAAAAACCGGGCGGAGTTAAGATTTGAGATGCACCTGCAGATTATCCGGTTTGTAATTCATAATTATTTTTTATCTTATTCCTGAAACTAAAACTAACGATCATGAAAAAAGCTTTCAGATACCTATTGATCCTGATAGGTGTCATAATTGTGCTTGCTGGCGGATTTGCTGCATTTGTAGCCATAAGAGGAGTACCAAACTATACCCCGGAAGAATTTTCACTAACTGTAAAATCCTCGCCCGAACGCATTGAAAGAGGCAGGCAATTGTCCGCTATGTTATGCGATGATTGTCATATGGATTTCAATACCAGAAAACTCACGGGAAGAAAAATGGATGAAATCAGCCAGTTCGGAGCTGTTTATTCAAAGAACATAACACAACATCCGGAATATGGTATAGGCAAATGGACCGATGGCCAGCTGGCTTATTTATTAAAAACGGGTGTAAAACCTGATGGTAGTTTTTTACCGATCATGGCCAAACTGCAAAAAATGTCGGATGAGGATCTGCAGTCAATTATTGCTTTTCTCCGTTCAGACCATGCCGCAGTACAGGCAGATAATACCAGGCAGCCGGCATCAAAATATTCTTTCCTCGCAAAATTCCTTACCACCATTAAGGCTATCAAACCCATGCCTTTTTATAAATCTGTTCCTGAACCCGATACCACAAACCAGGTAAAGTGGGGGGAATATGTGGCTTTATACCGGGTAGAGTGCTACACCTGTCATTCAGCTGATTTCACAACAGTGGATTTTATAAATCCGGAAAAATCGGATGGATTTTTTGGAGGTGGCAATAAATTTAAAATGCCTGATGGTTCAGTTATTTATTCAAGAAACCTGACCATGGATGAAGAAACAGGTATTGGAAGAATGACCGAAGAAGATTTTTTGAAAGCTGTTAAAACCGGCGTACTGCCAGGAGATCAGCCAGGCACCCGCCCTCCAATGAAACCTTATTCCTATTTAACCGATGGAGAGGTAAGCGCCATTTATGCCTATCTCAAAACCATTCCAAAGGTCAGTAACAGAGTTGAACGGAATGTTCAGTAGAGTGAAGAGCCGGGAGTTTTGAGTCGGGAGTCGGCAACAAAGTTCAAAGTTCAAAGTTCAAAGTCGGTGAACTAAATTCGAAGCGTTCTGTTACATATTACATGTAATCTGTAAAGTCATACTTTAATCTCTTAACCTATCATCAACCAGGGATTTAGGACCCTGACTTTGAACTGTGAACTTTGAACTCCCGACTCCCGACTCAAGACTCAAGACTCCGCCTTCTCTCTCCTATCTTTGCCGCTTCTATGATCCATTTCCATCCGTTAAGCGTAAAAAAAGTTGAAAAAGAAACAGAAGATTGTGTTTCCATTGTTTTTGATGTACCCGAAGAACTAAAAGAACAATTTAGCTTTCACCAGGGGCAAAGCCTCACCATCCGTAAAATGATCAACAATACGGAAGTCAGGCGCACTTATTCCATCTGCAGTGCCCCATCTGATGGTATATTACAGGTGGCTATAAAAAAAGTTGAAGGCGGCCTCTTTTCTACCTGGGCTAATAACGAATTAAAAGCTGGCGATCTTATTGATGCCATGCCCCCGGTAGGAAAATTTTATACCGAGCTGGATCCTCTATATAAAAAAAACTATATAGCCTTTGCTGCGGGTAGTGGCATCACACCTGTTCTTTCTATAATAAAAACAACCTTATTAACAGAGCCTCAAAGTAGCTTCACCCTCATTTATGGGAACCGCACCAAGAATTCTATCATTTTTAAAGAGCAGCTTGAAAACATTAAGGACAGATTCATTGACAGGTTCAGGATCTATCATATCCTCAGCCGTGAAAGATCTGATGCCGAAATAAATTCAGGCAGGATAGATATACCCAAGCTTGAACTGCTGTTTGGCAAATTGGTCGACATAAAAAAATGCGATGAATTTTTTCTTTGTGGACCGGAAGAGATGATATTTTGCATAAAAGGCTATCTGGAAGGCCGTGGAATTACACAGGATAAAATTCATTTTGAATTATTCACCATCCCGGGACAAAAACAATCGGTTGTTGATTCTGCCGGCAAAAAAGAAACTGCTCCAACATCAGAAGGTCCGGTGGCAAAAGTAAATGTGAAGCTGGATGGAATCACGTTCAGTTTTGATTTGCCTTATGAAAGTGAAAGTATTTTGGATGCCGCCCTCAAACAGGGGGCAGATCTCCCATATGCATGTAAGGGTGGCGTTTGCACCACCTGTAAGGCTAAGATCACGGAAGGAGAAGTAAAGATGGATGTAAACTGGGGCCTGGAACAGGAAGAAATTGATAAGGGTTTTATCCTTACCTGCCAGGCACATCCTGTGAGCGGAAGGATTACGGTTGATTTTGATAGCAAACATTAGGATATAGCTAAGGCTTATTGGCCGCCAGTAAGGCCTGCCGGTTAAGTTTTCACAAAACCTCAGGACCGAAAGAGAATTATGGGTGTTAAATTTGTAAATAATCTTGCTATATGTCTGTACACGAAACTGAAAAAATATTCCAGGACAGGATCGATGCTGAAATACGCATAGAACCAAAGGACTGGATGCCTGAAAAATACCGCCAAACTTTAATCAGGCAGGTAAGCCAGCATGCACATAGCGAAATTGTTGGTATGCTGCCCGAAGGCAACTGGATAAGCCGGGCCCCCTCACTCAAAAGAAAACAAATACTGATTGCCAAAGTACAGGATGAAGCCGGTCATGGATTGTATTTATATAGTGCAGCCGAAACATTGGGAATTACCCGCGATGAAATGATTGAACAACTACATAGTGGCAAGGCTAAATATTCTTCCATTTTTAATTATCCAACCATCACCTGGGCTGATATGGGTGCTATAGGCTGGCTGGTTGATGGTGCAGCCATCATGAACCAGGTGCCCTTATGCAGAACATCTTATGGACCCTATAGCCGCGCTATGATACGGGTTTGCAAGGAAGAAAGTTTTCACCAGCGCCAGGGTTTTGAAAGCCTTTTGGTTTTGAGCAGGGGCACCAGTGAACAAAAAGCAATGGTGCAGGATGCCATTGACCGCTGGTGGTGGCCAAGCCTGATGATGTTTGGTCCGCACGACGCGGAGAGTACCAATACAGAAACCAGCATGAAGTGGAAGATCAAAAGATTCAGCAATGATGAATTGAGACAACGTTTTGTAGACATGTGCGCTGAACAGGTAAAGCTTTTAGGCATGACCCTGCCCGATCCGGATCTGAAATGGAATGAAGAAAGCGGACATTATGATTTCGGAAAAATTAACTGGGAAGAGTTCTGGAATGTTGTAAATGGAAATGGTCCCTGCAATAAAATGAGACTGGATGCAAGAAGGAAAGCATGGGAAGAAGGCGCATGGGTGAGAGAAGCAGCCCAGGCCTATGCAGATAAAAAAAGATCCGGACAGATTAAGGCGGTAGCCTAATTTACCTGAATTTCCCGGGATCTGTCTTTTGAATGTCTTCCGTATGTTTCTGCATATTTTTATTTTGAAACTATGCTATAGCCGGAGAAAATATATAGCCGGAAGTTTGATGAGGTCCTGAATGTTCTGACACTGTTGTGAAATAAAGAATTTTGATACAGCATGAGAAAAGCAAAGTACCCACTGGATTTAAACCAATAAAAAATGACATTTTTCAGAAAATTTTTTTACGGCGATTACGGGGATAAAGAATTCCCGGCTGGAGGAGCGGCGGCTTCTGCACAGGCACATGAATGGCCATTGTGGGAGATATTCATAAGAAGCAAGCAGGGCCTGGACCATAAACATGTTGGTTCATTGCATGCCGTAGATGCGCAAATGGCTATTGAAAATGCCCGTGATGTATATACACGCAGGCAGGAAGGCGTAAGCATCTGGGTGGTTGAAAGCAAATTCATTCATGCTTCCAGTCCTGATGATGCCGAAAGTTTTTATGAACCTGCAAATGATAAGGTTTACAGGCACCCCACGTTTTATGATCTGCCTGATGAGATCCAGCATATGTAACCTTAGTAGTGAACCCGGCTAAACTTTATATTTTTTAATCTGCTCTATTGTCATAATAAACATGAATAATGAATTAAATAATGATAGCATTTACCTGGGATCTACCAATAATGGGAAAGGTGACAAGCTTTTTTTTTATGCTCTTCACCTTGCCGACAATGCACTTATCCTTGGTCAGCGAAATGCAGAATGGACGGGACATGGCCCTGTTTTGGAACAGGATATCGCCATTACCAATATATCTCTTGACCTGTTGGGACAATCAAGAAATTTTTACCAGTACGCAGCAGCCCTTTACAATGGTTTTAACGATGAAGAAAAAAGATCGGTTGATAAATTCATTCCCGGACCCTGGAAATCTTATAACAGGGAATTGCAGGAGGATGATCTGGCTTTTTTAAGAAATGAGAACCAGTTTTTGAATTTGTTGATCACCGAATTACCAAAAGGCGACTGGGCGCAAACCATTTTACGGCAACTCTTTTTCAGCGCTTATCAGTTTTATTTATACAGGCAATTGCAAAACAGCAGTAATGAACAGATAGCGGCCATTGCAGAAAAATCCTTAAAAGAAACAGCCTACCATTTAAGATGGAGCGGCGAATGGGTGATCAGGATGGGTGATGGTACGGAAGAAAGCAAGAACCGGTTGTTAAAAGCGCTTACGGAGTTGTGGATGTTCACAGGTGAAATGTTTGAACCTGCTTTTTATGAAATGCCATTCTGCGAAAATCCCGGTTCATTAAAAACGGAGTGGCTTGAAAAAATAGAAGCGATCTTTAATGAAGCCACCGTTGCATTGAAAGATGGTCCTATTCCGAAATCAACCTGGATGCAAAAAGGTGGGAAGCAAGGCAATCATACTGAAAACCTTGGTTATATATTGGCAGAGATGCAATACCTGCAAAGAGCATATCCAAATGCTACCTGGTAGATGAAAAAGAATATTAATCCGGAGGAGCGTTATAATGATCCAGCAGAATTTACATAATGGAAATAACAACAGGCTTTTCTCTAACGAAGA
Organism: uncultured Chitinophagales bacterium; assembly: GCA_946886475.1. The sequence continues at coordinate 13,762 of CAMPIQ010000056.1, forward strand.
AGAAGAACAAAGAATATGGGAGATCTTAAAAGAAGTAAAAGATCCTGAAGTTCCGGTGCTCTCTATTTTGGATCTGGGAATTGTAAGAGATGTAAAAATGAATCAGGAGCCCTCTTCAGAAGGCCCGCAATTATCCATTACCATTACTCCAACCTATTCCGGATGTCCAGCAATGGATGTTATTTCAATGGATATACGGCTCAAGTTGATAGAAAAGGGCTACCGTCGCATTACCATCCTGCAACAGCTTTCCCCTGCATGGACAACCGATTGGATGACGGAGGAAGGAAAACTCAAATTAAAATCATTTGGTATTGCGCCACCCAATCCTAAACAACAATTTTGTAAAGAAGAAATGTTTCAGCAGGAAGCTGTCCAGTGTCCCAGGTGCAATTCTTATCATACTGAATTGATCAGCCAGTTTGGATCCACAGCCTGCAAGGCATTGTACCGCTGCCTGGATTGCAAAGAAGCATTTGATTATTTTAAGTGTCATTAATCCATAATTTCACCCAACGAATTCTTTATTATGGATCTTTTCCAACAGATCAACGCAGTTAATAAACAGGTAGAACACCATTTTTTAAATCTTTCACCTGGCCAGTTAAACTGGAAACCTGCACCTGAAAAATGGAGTATCGCACAATGCATTGACCACCTGATTGTATTAAACAGCACTTATTTTCCCATATTTGACCAGTTACTACAGGGACAGTATAAGCTTGGCTTCTGGCAAACATTAAATCCGTTTAAAAAAACATTTGGTCGCATGATGATCAAATCCCTTGGACCCGAATCAGCCAAAAAATTTATTACCCCTAGAATATTTGAACCCTCTTCCAGCCATGTCCGGGATACGGTTGTCATGGATTTTATTTTTCACCAGGATATATTAAAAAAATATTTTTCGCAGCTTCAGCAGCTGGATACTACCAATACAGTAATAGCTTCGCCGGCATCACCATTGATCACCTATTCAGTGAGCGATGCCATGCAAATTATTACAGGTCACGAACAAAGACATATTAACCAGGCAATACAAATCCTGAATCATTTTAATTTTCCAACATCATGAGTTCAGTATTATTCGAGATAAAAGATACCATTGGGGTCATTACATTAAATCGTCCGGACAAATACAATGCATTCAACCGCGACATGGCGCTGAACCTGCAAAAAAAATTAGATGACTGTACAAAAAAAGACATCCGTTGCGTCTATATAACGGGGCAGGGTAAGGCTTTCAGTTCGGGACAGGACCTTGAAGAAGTTGTAGATCCCAATGGTCCAAACATTGAAACCATTCTGAGTGAGCACTACAATCCCATCATCAGACAGATAAGGAAACTTGAGAAACCGGTTGTTGCAGCCGTTAATGGAGTGGCTGCAGGCGCCGGAGCCAACATTGCACTGGCCTGTGATATTGTACTGGCATCTACAGCTGCTTCATTTATCCAGGCTTTTTCAAAAATTGGCCTGGTACCTGATAGCGGAGGCACCTATATCTTACCAAGGCTGATAGGCTGGCAGAAAGCAAGTGCATTAATGATGCTGGGTGAAAAGATAACAGCTGAAGAAGCAGAGCGGCTTGGAATGATCTACAGGGTATACGAAGAACAACATTTCAAAGAAGCGTCATGGAAGCTGGCATTCACCTTATCACAAATGCCTACTAAAGGACTTGCCTATACCAAGCAGCTTCTGAATAATTCAATGATCAACGACTACGAAGGCCAGCTTCATGATGAAGAACTGTTTCAGCAAAAAGCCGGGAAGACCCTGGATTATGAAGAGGGCGTAAAGGCGTTTCTGGAGAAGCGGAAGGGGGAGTTCAGGGGCGCATGATGGCGTAGGTAAGTTGAAATTCCTGATATGCTTACAAGTAACAGGATATCATTTCTTTTAAAAAAATGATTTGCCATACAGTAATTTTTATATTCCTGCAATTTCAATTCTGAAGTATCAAAGCCTTTGTTCGCTACTTATCTGTATTTAAAGCATCAATTAAATGAATTATACGCCAACTGGAAATCACAATCAGCATTTAGACGAAAAACTTATTTAAATGAGATCTTTCCGCTATCATGTCAACTTATTAACTTGTCGCTGATCAACTCAATTTAATCAACCCAAACACCCATGCTCCAAACAACCCCCTCCCAGGTAGTAGACCATATGATGAAAGAAGACATGTTCAGCCAGTGGCTGGGCATAGAAGTACTGGAAATACGCGAAGGTTACAGCAGAATTAGAATGACATTGCGAAATGAAATGGTGAATGGCTTTCATGTAATACATGGAGGAATTGCTTTTTCTCTTGCCGACAGCGCATTTGCTTTTGCCTGTAATAACAGGAACAACCTTTCCCTTGCTCTTGATACCAGCATCAACTTCAATAAAACCACAAAGCCGGGTGATGTATTAACTGCAGAAGCAAAAGAATTGCATAATGGCCGTAGTACCGGACTATACCTGATCACGGTTACCAATCAAAACAATGAACAGGTAGCTTTATTCAAAGGAACCTGTTTCCGGACAGGCAAAAACCTGATCTGATTTGAAAGATTCTGTTCTACAACTATTTGAACAATACCCCCAGCTGGCCATTGTAATCAGTATATTATTAAGTATGCTGGTTGCTGTTTTAGGACTGATACCAAGTGTGTTCATTACGGCTGCCAACATACTTTTTTTTGGCTTCTGGCAGGGCACGTTGATTTCCATTGCAGGGGAAACCATTGGCGCAATTGTGGCATTTTTTCTTTACAGGGCCGGATTTAGAAACACAACACAAAAAAAATTCAGTCAACAACCAAAACTGCAGTCATTATTAAATGCCCGCGGCCGCGAAGCTTTCTGGCTAATCTTTTCATTACGCTTAATTCCATTTGTTCCTTCCGGACTGGTAACATTTGCTGCAGCTGTTGGAAAAACCGGCGCAGTTGTTTTTATAACAGCAAGTACACTGGGTAAGTTGCCTGCACTCCTGATGGAAGCTTATTCTGTGTTACAGGTAACTGAATTCGGCTGGCAGGGAAAAGTTATACTGGTACTAACCGCGGCAGTAATTCTTTACCTGATCATCAAAAGAATCCTGGACAGGAAAAATGAAAGTGGCGGATCAGCTTCTCAATGAATCGGGTAATAGATCCCTGAACCACGGGCATCATTTTTCAGCCGGTCATAAGTTAAGATCATTCCTTATTTCCTTTCAATAATCTCCCGTTCAATAACTATCTTTCTATAACAAAACTAATATATGAGAGCCCTTTCACTAAAGGCAAAAAACCACCCCTGGCTCACCAGGTTCATTATTATCTTCCTATTATATCCAATCATCAATATTTGCGGATTTGCACTTGGAATTATTTTTAACCAGGAAGGATTTTATATAACAGCAATTACATGGTATGTACTTATATTTTTGACCCTGGTACTTGCTACCTTCTATCCACGGAATAGAATGAGACTTGCTTACTATCGCCGCAAGACTTTTGATTTCTTTCTGGCACTTTCCAGTTTAAGTTTCATTTTAATTTCCGGCAACCATTTTATTGATAGCAACCCTGTTAATAATTTCAATCAGGCCCAGGCCAGCTTTAAGCCCTCAGCGCATATAACTGAAAAACCTGCCGGCGAAAAAAAGAAAAACACTAAAAAATTTATTAAACATCTTATAAAAAAATACAAACAGGCCAGTGATGGTGAAAAGGTGGCTTTGATAATACTTACGATCATCATAGCATTGGCTGCAGTATACCTTCTGGCGGTGCTTAGCTGCAGCATTGCCTGTTCGGGACTGGAAGCCCTGGCCTATGTTGTTTTTCTTTTGGGATTAGGCGGAATTATTTTTGGAGTGGCGAAGATCATAGGGAACATTAACAGGAAATCAAAAAAGAAGGAAGCAGAAATTAATCATCCTGGGTAATTTGCCGGATAATCAGGCTTATGTTTTACGAATTCAATGGGATAAAACCCGTGGCAGATCCTTCTGCCTTTATTCATCCTCAGGCAACGGTTACAGGTAACGTAATAATCGGAAAAGATGTTTATATAGGTCCGGGGTGTGCCTTGCGCGGCGACTGGGGCAAAATCATCATTTCGGATGGTTGTAATGTACAGGAAAATTGCACGGTACATATGTTTCCCGGCGTTAGTGTTGTATTACAGGAATCTGCCCATATCGGTCATGGGGCCATTATCCACGGAGCTGTAATAGGACGCAACTGTCTTATTGGAATGAATGCCGTTATCATGGACGAAGTGGAATTGGGCGATGAATGTGTAGTGGGGGCTTTGAGCTTTATTAAACAGGGAGAGAAAATCCCTGCACGGTCGTTGGTTGCAGGCAATCCTGCCAGGATCATAAAGCAGGTTAGCGATGAAATGATGGCCTGGAAGTCGGAAGGCACCAAACTTTATCAGCAATTGCCCGCCCTGCTTTTTCAAACGCTGATCCCATGCGAACCCTTAAAAAGGGATCAGCCTCAACAGGCTGTTTTTCAAACCGATTACAAACCGTTTAAAAAAATATGAAGACCCATTATGAAAAATCCAATCAACCTGCATCAAATCTTCGTAACTTAAAATCTCGAATAAACCGATAAATCAACCTTTATGAGAAGAGTTTTACCTGCGCTCTTATTCACTTCATTTGCCCTGACCACTTCATCACTCTTTGCACAACGCGACCACTTTGCATATGCCATTACGGATATGTCAAAAGAAGGTTCAGGCTGGAATGTTTTGAGAAAATTAGATCTTCAATCAGGAACTTACAGTGATGTAATACTGAACGGCACCAATGCACAACTCAGTGTTTTTGATGCCTCAACAAAAAAACAACTGGTTCAGCAACCAGATGCCAAATGGGGTAATATGATGCATGCCCCGTTTACCACCGGGGTCGCAGCCGCTGCTTACGACAGAAAGAACAACCGTTTATACTTCACGCCTATGTTTGTTGACCAGTTGCGTTATATAGACATGAAGACAATGAAAGTATACTATGTAGCTGACCAGCCATTTACAAAGCTGGGTAATATGCATAATGATGAAGGGAAGATCGTAACAAGGATGGTGATTGCACCGGATGGCTATGGCTATGCCATCACAAATGATGGTCATACTTTTATCCGTTTTTCAACCGGCAGGAAATCCAGGATCGAACATTTGGGAACGCTGGTTGACGATCAGGCCAATGGAAGCATTTCAATTCATAACCGTTGCACAAGTTTTGGTGGAGATATGATCTCCGACAACAAGGGTAACCTCTTTATCTTATCCGCAAGGAACCATGTGTTCAAAGTAAATACCAACAATAAAGTTGCAACCCATGTTGGAAACATTCAGGGTCTTACACCCAATTTTACGGTAAATGGCGCCGTAGTAGATGGTGACGGGAACCTGCTGGTGAGCAGTGCAGTTGATGGCAACACTTATTATGTAGTGAATCCTCTGAACTGGTCAGCATCGCCCTACAAATCAGTTAATGGGATTTACAGAAGTTCAGACCTGGCCAACAGCAACTTTCTGTCCGAACCTAAAAAAGATCCGGTAATAGTTGCTTCTCCTGTTGCCCTGCCTGACGTTAAAAAAGCTCCTGATATGGCTGCAGGCGTATTCAATAACCAGATCGCAGTTTATCCTAATCCGGTTACTTCAGACATAATCACCATTCAGTTTAAAAAAGTTCCTCATGGCAATTATGTACTGGAGCTTAACGATGTTTTAGGACGAAGTGTAAGTCAGAAAAGAATTACGATCAATAATGAAAACCAGGTGCAGGTGATTGCGCTTGATAAAACAAATGCCAAAGGAATTTATCTGATCAAGGTCTTTGATGGCAAAACAGAATCTGTGTTCACACAAAAAGTTGTGGTTCAGTAACAACCTGAACCATCTGACGAAAACGCTGGCCCGTAAGCCGGCGTTTTTTCTTATCGCTCATCTTTCCAAACCACTCCAATCTCCTTAGCAGTTGCCATAAAATCTTCACATTTCATATCGCCCTTACCCGTATAACCCCCGGTAGGTGCGCATATGTAATTGCAATGCTCATCATACACCACATTGTACTGGTCGCAGCATTGACTTGAAAAATAAAAAACCCTTTTACCCTGGTATTCATATTCCCGCACAACGGCAGGCGGATTCCATTTGGGTTCTTTTTTTATCTGGTTGATTTTTTCTTGAATACATTCGGGGATATTTCCGGGAGCATCTTTCCTGCATTTCTGGGAAGCAATGGTCAGGAAGATAATTAGGGTGAATAAAATTGATTTCATAAGCCTTGATTAGGACGAATATCTTTGTATATAGCAAAAACAATACCTTTTGGATAAGAGTAATTTCGTAGACCAGATCAGGGTTTTCTGTAAAAGCGGACACGGCGGTGCAGGCATCAAACACTTCCGCAGGGATAAACTTACTGCTATGGGTGGACCTGATGGAGGAGACGGTGGCAGGGGCGGACATATCATTTTAAAAGGAAACCGCAACCTCTGGACACTGTTACACCTGAGATATCATAAAAATGTAATTGCAGAAAATGGTGAAAAAGGGAGTGATAATAACAGGACGGGCAGGTTTGGTAAGGATGTGATACTGGAGGTACCGCTGGGAACCATTGCCAGGGATGAAGAAACCGGTGAGAAGGAAATTGAAATTCTCCATGATGGTGAAGAACGCATATGGCTACCGGGAGGCAAGGGTGGTTTGGGAAATACCAATTTCAAAACACCAACCAACCAGGCGCCTGAGCATGCTCAACCTGGATTACCCGGAGTAGAAGGATGGAAAATTCTTGAATTAAAGGTTCTCGCCGACGTAGGACTGGTAGGTTTCCCCAATGCCGGGAAATCCACCCTGCTATCTGTGATCACGGCTGCAAAACCCAAGATCGCCGACTATGCATTCACTACGCTCACCCCTCAATTAGGAATGGTTGAATACCGCGATGCCAAAAGTTTCTGCATCGCAGATCTTCCCGGTATCATTGAAGGAGCGGCAGAAGGTAAAGGACTGGGACATCGTTTTCTTCGTCATATAGAACGCAATTCCATTCTTTTGTTTTTAATACCAGCTGATAGCAAAAATCATAAGCAGGAATTTGAGATACTTGTAAATGAACTGGAAGAATACAATCCCGAATTATTACACAAGCAATTCATTATAGCTATCAGTAAAGCTGATATGCTGGATGAAGAACTAACTGCGGACATCAGAAAAGAACTCCCTGAAAACATACCACACATTTTCATTTCTTCGGTAACCAATAAAAATATCCAGGAACTGAAAGATATTTTATGGAAGGCTTTGAACGAAGAGAAAAGCCTATAGCCAATGGCTTTAAAATCCTCCATGGGTTAAACAAATTCTGATAATATCTATCAGGCAGAAATCATCTGGTATTCTGCTAATTAATACAAAAATCTCATGGTGCTGGTTATCTGATCAGGCATGTTGATTCAACCAGCTCTATGTGGTTACT
>CAMPIQ010000057.1 GCA_946886475.1 uncultured Chitinophagales bacterium
CACATTTACAAACTATTCTGGGGCCATATACCGAACCACCAATGAGTTCTGTAGGACCTAACTCACCTGACTATTCAGTTACTTTCCCCACACCAGTGGCCACCCATACTTTTATTATTCCAAGAAATACAATTACTGGAAATTGCTTTTATCTGTATGCGTGGGCATTTACAGAAAAATACCAGAATGGATATCTGAGCGACTGGAGATCAATCTGGATAAAATCTCAAACTAAAATAAACAGCGATCCTGCAACCTCATATACAGAATACTGTTTACAGGATTGTCCTCCAGCAGATTGCGGACAATTAAAAACCCAAACTCCTGGCGGATGGGGTGCAGAACCACACGGAAAAAATCCAGGCACCTATCTGCATGCAAATTTTGATGCAGTGTTTCCTGCCGGATTATCTGTAGGCTCCTTTCCTGATTATCACGTAACATTTGATGATGCACAGGATATCACAGACTATATTCCTGCTGGTGGACCTGCCAAAAAACTTACCCGCAATTATCTTAATCCATCTACGGTTTCATTGAAAAATAACCTGGTTAACCACCTGGTAGCACTTACACTTAGTGTAAAATTCGATGCTGCTGATGCAAGCTTTGGCACTGCGGGAATTGCTTTGGGAAATATGGAGATCGGTTCTGGCGCTTTTGACGGTATGACGGTAAATGAGTTTCTGGTAATTGCCAATCAGGTACTGGGTGGAACAAATACATCATATAGTCCACAGGATGTTCTTTCTACCGCCACATCAATCAACGAGAATTATGTTGATGGAAAAATAGATAACCACTTTCTAGTTTGTCCGGATAATAATTGATTTGAACTTTTCCGGTAAGCGCTCTTCTGAGATTTTTAATCAACAAGTACATTCAATAAAAAACCCCGGTAAATACCGGGGTTTAATTTTTTATAATTGAGCTTTATTAATGCACAACTTACTTACCTTTTGATTTTGCGATCACTTCCTCTGCAATGTTGTTTGGTGCAGGAGCATAGTGAGAAAATTCCATGGTAGACGAGGCACGTCCAGATGATAATGAACGTAACTGGGTAACATATCCAAACATTTCACTCAGGGGAACTTTGGCCTTGATAACCTGTACACCTGCACGGGTATCCATACCTTCCATCATGCCCCGGCGACGGTTAAGGTCACCTGTAACATCTCCCATGTACTGGTCGGGCGTTAATACTTCCACCTTCATGATCGGCTCAAGTAAAACCGGTTTGGCCTTTCTTGCTGCTTCACGGAAACCCTGCTTGGCGCAAAGTTCAAATGACATGGCATCAGAGTCAACCGCATGGAATGAACCATCATATACGCGTACCTTAAGATTGTCTACTGGATAAGACGCCAATACTCCGGTACCCATTGAAGATTCAAAACCTTTCTGAATAGCCGGAACAAATTCACGTGGAATAGATCCGCCAAACAGGTCATTCTGGAACTGAAAGTTTTTGTCAGGATTGGCTTCCTTCCAGTCTGCATCAATTGGTCCGAGTGCAAACATGATGTCAGCAAATTTACCACGGCCACCTGATTGTTTTTTCAATACTTCACGGTGTTCAACAGTAGTATTGAATGCTTCTTTATAGGCCACCTGGGGAGCTCCCTGGTTTACTTCAACTTTAAATTCACGGCGCATACGGTCAATGATGATCTCGAGGTGCAATTCACCCATTCCTGAAAGGATGGTTTGTCCCGAATCTTCATCAGTCTTTACACGTAATGTAGGATCTTCTTCAACCAGTTTTGAAATGGCCATACCCATTTTATCAACGTCTGCCTGGGTTTTTGGTTCTACTGCCACTGAGATTACAGGCTCAGGAATAAACATGTTTTCCAGCGTAATGGGATGATCTTCATGACAAAGTGTATCCCCGGTTTTTATCTCTTTAAAACCTACAGCGGCACCAATATCACCAGCTTCAATAAAATCAATAGGATTTTGTTTGTTGGCAAACATTTTCATAATGCGCGATATCCGCTCTTTCTTACCGCTTCTTACATTAAGTACATAAGATCCGGCATCAAGATGACCTGAATAAACACGGAAGAAAGCAAGACGGCCAACAAACGGATCCGTCATGATCTTGAAAGCAAGCGCTGCAAATGGTTCCTTTGCATCTGGTTTACGGATGATCTCTTCACCAGTATCAGGATTGGTTCCTTTTACAGCTTCAATATCCATGGGTGAAGGGAGATAACGGCAAACAGCGTCAAGAGCTGTTTGAACTCCCTTATTTTTAAATGAAGATCCACACATCATGGGAACGATGCTCAGATCGATCGTTGCCTTCCGGATAGCCTCATGTATCTCATTTTCTGAAATAGAATCAGGATTATCAAAGAATTTTTCCATGAGCTTATCGTCATATTCGGCAACTGCCTCCACCAGGCTGGCTCTCCACTCATTGGCTTCTTCCACCATATCGGCAGGAATTTCAACTTCATCGAAAGTCATTCCCTCGGTTTCCATATGCCAGATAATACCTTTCATTTTAATAAGGTCCACCACTCCTTTGAAATCATCTTCTGCACCAATAGGCAATTGAAGAGGAACAGCTTTGGAACCAAGCATTTCCCTTACCTGTTTTACCACATTAAGAAAATCAGCTCCTGAGCGGTCCATCTTATTAACGAAGCCAATCCTTGGTACGTTATAACGGTTAGCCTGGCGCCAAACCGTTTCAGACTGAGGTTCTACACCATCAACTGCTGAAAATAAGGCGATCAAACCATCCAATACCCTCATTGAACGTTCAACTTCAACAGTAAAGTCAACGTGTCCTGGGGTATCAATGATATTGAAATAATATTTTTTAGTGTCTGGAGTGGCCTTACCTAACACAGTAGGGAAATTCCATTGGCAGCTAACTGCAGCTGAGGTAATTGTAATACCTCTTTCCTTTTCCTGCTCCATCCAGTCTGTGGTGGCAGCACCATCGTGTACTTCACCTATCCTGTGGATCATACCGGTATAGCGCAAAATACGCTCAGTTGTTGTGGTCTTGCCGGCATCAATGTGGGCGGCAATACCAAAGTTGCGTTGAAATCTCAGATCAGCCATGTTATTTGTATTGAATATTGTCTGTTTTAGTCAGGTGCGAAACGGGCAGAAAGCTTTTGGCCATTCTGCTTAATTCGCCCTCTCACGATTTTGAGGGTGCAAAGGTAGTAAAATACAACGCATGACAAACAAAGAGCTAAACAATGTTTGTTAATTCAGGATAAAAAAAAGCGGCCTGTATTCCCGGGAATATATTTTCTTATGCATAAATTTTTGCAAATCATTTTACATCATCGTAATTTCAAAACAGAAAATTTATTTAACCTCATTCAAAACCCATCACAAATGGCAAAATCAACCAGAAAAGCCGCAAAGAAAAAATCAGCTAAGAAAAGCGCTGGCGGCAGATCTTCATCAAAAGGTGCGGCCAAAAAAAGCGCAGCTAAAAAATCTTCACGTGCACGGGGCGGCTCCTCTTCAGGTAGATCAAGAAGCGCGGCTAAAAAAAGAAGCGCAGGAAAAACAGCTAAAAAAGGTGGTGCTAAAAAATCTTCTGCAAAAAAATCCAGCGCCCGGAAAGCAAGCCCTAAAAAAGCAGCTAAGAGGGGTGGTGCCAAAAAAGCGGCGGCTAAAAAAAGTGCATCAAAAAAAGGTAGTGCTAAAAAAAGTTCAGCCAAAAAAACAGTGAAAAAAAGTACGGCTAAAAAAGGCGGCGCTAAAAAATCAGCTGCAAAAAAAACAGCACCTAAAAAAGCGGCGGCTAAAAAATCATCCGGCGGTAGTAGTGCCTCCAGAAGTAACCGTACTGCATCGCGTGGAGGTGGTTCTTCAGCCAGTCGCAGTACAGCCAGCAAAAGCGGTGCTAAAAAATCTTCTGGTGGAAGACGTTCCAACGCAGGAGCCAGCCGTCAATATGCAGGAACTGATATCAATACAGGAACGCAAACCCCTGAAAGCGTTACAACACCAACGTCTGTAGATGTAATGGATAGTGGTGTAGCCGGCATTACAGATAATGAGAACATCTAAAAAAACTGGGACATAAAAAAATCCTCTCTATTCTTTAGAGAGGATTTTCTTTTATATCCAGTCAGATGATTATATCTTGAAGTGGGCAAAAGCTTTATTGGCTTCAGCCATACGATGTGTATCTTCTTTCTTTTTAAATGCACCGCCTTCACCCTTGCTGGCTGCCACGATCTCACCTGCGAGTTTTTCGGACATGCTACGGCCGTTCCTTTCCCTGCTGTACCTGATCAGCCATTTCATGCTGAGTGATATCTTGCGGTCAGGGCGCACTTCAGACGGAATCTGGAAAGTAGCACCACCAATACGGCGGCTACGAACCTCAACTGCAGGAGTTACATTGGACAAAGCTCTTTTCCATATTTCATAACCATCCTCACCTGTTTGTTTAGCCACTCTTTCAAGTGCATTATAGAAAATATCAAAAGCCACGCTTTTTTTACCTTCCCACATAATGTTGTTTACAAAACGGGTAACCAGTTTGTCGTTGTAACGTGGATCCGGGGCCAGTGGAAGTTTTTTTGCTTGTGATTTACGCATCGCTGAATACTTATAAATTTTTATCTGTGAGATCCGTTCTTAACGGAACCCGTGGTTATTTTTTACCTGCTGGTTTCGCACCTGCTTTTTCTCGTTTTGTTCCGTACTTGGAACGGCTTTGCTTACGGTCTTTTACACCGGCAGTATCCAGTGAACCGCGAACAATGTGGTAACGCACACCGGGAAGATCTTTTACACGACCGCCGCGGATCAACACAATGGAGTGCTCCTGCAGGTTGTGTCCTTCACCAGGAATATATGCGATCACCTCAACTTTATTGGTTAAACGAACTTTTGCTACTTTACGAAGTGCTGAGTTAGGTTTTTTAGGAGTAGTGGTGTACACACGTGTACAAACACCACGACGCTGCGGACAGCTATCCAGTGCCCTTGACTTGCTCTTTGCACGAATTATTTCTCTTCCTTTACGTACTAATTGTTGAATTGTAGGCATTACAAACCTTTAATTTTTGGGATGGCAAAGGTAAAGGCCAGCCGGTGAATAACCAAAATGAATTATAAAAAAGTTTCCTAAAGGTGATGTCCGGAGTTTATTAGCCTAAAGGCTAAAGGATGAAAGTTGTCCGTCTCCCAATAAAGCCCTCAACTAAACTGGGCAATTTATCAACATTGCTACCTTTCAACCTAACCATCAACCCACCTTTACCATCCATCCATACTTATCTTCCCTTCTACCTTCACGGATGTCGGTCAGCCATTTTTTAATGGTTGGCGCCGTCTTCCATTTATCAACTTCAAAGTTCATTACGAAATCTTTATACCTGAGTTCCCTGATCATGGAAATCGTGGCGGCTGTTCCGGTACCAAAAACCTCATAAAGCAAACCTGATTTATAGGAATCTATGATCTCATCAATACTGATTGGCCTTTCTTCAACGGTGAAACCCGCTTCCTGCAATAAAGTAAGCGCACTATTGCGGGTAACCCCGGCCAATATGGTTCCTGCACCGAGATCAGGGGTAACTGCTTTGTCGCCAATGATGAATATTACATTCATGGTACCGATCTCCTGTACATATTTATGTTCAAAGGCATCGGTCCACAATACCTGGTCATAACCTTTTTTCTTTGCCTGGGCAGTGGCATACATGGCCGCACCATAATTACCGGCCGCTTTGGCATATCCTACACCGCCTGGTACGGCACGCACAAAATTTTCTTCCACATAAATGCGCATCGGAGCATTATAATAAGGGCCGGTTGGACTTAAAATGGTAAGAAATTTATAGTTCTCCGATGGACGAACACCAATAAGTTCATCTGATGAAAACATAAAAGGACGGATATATAAGGAATGATCCTCTTTTTGTGGTATCCAGTTTTTATCCAGGGCAACAAGCTGCTTCATTCCTTCCATGAAGATCTCTTCAGGCACAGGAGGCATGGCCATTCTTTCTGCTGAAACGTTGAAGCGCTGAAAATTATCATAAGGACGAAAAATGTAGGAATTGCCAACGGCATCCCTGTATGCTTTGATCCCTTCAAAAATAGACTGCCCATAATGGATTGCTGCAAGGGAAGGACTTAACAGAAGGGGCTGGTAAGGCTTGATCTCTACATTTTTCCATTCACCATTCTCATAATCTGCTTCCAGCATGTGATCGGTGAAATATTTTCCAAAGGGTAGATTTTCCAGGCTAAATCCATGTAATTTGCTCTGTTCCACCTTGTTAATGGTAATATCCATAGCAGCAATCATAATAATCTAATTTAGCGGCAAAGAAACAAAAAAAACGTCAGACCTTTTGTTAACTAACCCCAACAAAATGAGCTTAAATAACATACAACTCCACCCCCAAATGCTTGCCGGTCTATATGCGGATGTGTTAACCCAAACAGAATCCAACACCGTACCAGATAAACAGGTTTTAAAGTTCCTTGGCCACCATAAGAAACACATTACCGTGTTGGTAAACCATATCCATGTCCCCTTTCTTCCGGATACCGAGTTAAATTTTCTGACAAGCATATTAAATGCCTGCAGGCTTAGCCTTGCAGATGTTGCCATTATAAACTGTTATCAGAGCGAGGGTATCTCGGAAGAAGACCTTCACAGCATTTCCTCTGAAAGGGTTTTATTATTTGGACTTGAACCCGCTTCTATTGGCCTCCCCGTAAATTTCCCGCAATACCAGATACAGCATTTTAATAAAATCTCTTATCTGCATACACCTGCATTATCTGAACTTGAAAAAGACAAAGCACTCAAGCAAAAACTTTGGCTAAGTCTGAAGAATATGTTTGGATTATAATTTTTTGAAGATGAAAATAATTTTTGCCACAAACAACCAGCACAAGGCAGAGGAGATCAGGTCTCTTGTTCCTGGTAATTTCCATATCGTCAGCCTGAAACAGGCAGGCATTGATATAGATATACCGGAACCCTATGATAATCTCAGGGATAATGCTGCAGCAAAAGCAAGGACCATTCATAAATTAACAGAAACCAATTGTTTCAGTGAGGATACCGGTCTTGAAGTGTATGCCCTGAATTCTGAACCCGGTGTTCATAGTGCACGATATGCGGGAGATGAAAAATCCTTTTCTAACAACATCGACAAGCTGCTTTACAACCTAAATGGCATCAATGACCGCAGAGCAAGGTTCAGAACCGTGTTTTGCCTTATTCTTGATGGAGATGAAAATTATTTCGAAGGCACTTGTGAGGGCAGGATTGCTGAGCATATACAAGGCGAAAAAGGTTTTGGATATGACCCTGTTTTCATACCCGAAGGTTCAGATAAAACTTTTGCCCAAATGGATCTGCAAGAAAAAAATGTATTCAGTCATAGAAGGAAAGCTGTTGATTTGCTGGTAGCATTTTTGAATAGAATGGAGATTAAATCATAATAATTGGATAAAGCAAGCAACCAAATATTTTCCGATTCCGACTTAATAGAGGGATGTTTAAGGGGAGATCGCCGGATGCAACAGGAGTTGTATCAGAGATTCGCCCCAAAAATGTATGCTGTATGCCTGCGTTATGCGGGCAATACCGAAGAAGCTGAAGATATCTTACAGGAAGGTTTTATCAAGATCTTCAATAAGATTGGCAGTTTTAGAGGTGAAGGTTCTTTTGAAGGATGGATCAGGCGGATCTTTGTAAATACGGCTATTGAACAGTTCAGAAAAAAGAATTACCTGAAACCTTTAACAGAGGTAGAAGAAAACACAGTTGAAGGAAAATACCTCTCTGTACTGGATACCCTTGCAGAAAAAGATATCATTCAGCTGGTTCAGCAATTATCTCCAGGTTACAGAACTGTTTTTAATATGTACGTAATTGAAGGCTATACGCATAAACAGATCTCTGAAATTCTTGGTATCAGCGAAGGCACAAGTAAATCACAATTATCAAGAGCCAAACTGATATTGCAGGACCTGGTAAAAACATTTATTGAAAAAAGAAGGAAGACAACCTGAAAATGAGCGAGAGTATAAAAAATAAACTGTCAGATTTTGAAGCCATGCCCCCTGAGGGTTGTTGGGACAGGATCTCGAATGCTCTTGATGAAGGAACTGCAGGACTGAAGGAAAGATTATACCATTATCACATACCGCCGCCACCATCGGCATGGAACAGGATAGCATCTTACCTAGATTCAGGAAAGCTAAACGGAAAAGTGGTACCTATGTTCTTAAGGTATCAAAAAACGATGCGTTATGCAGGTATGGCTGCAGTAATTATTGCCCTGGTCGTTTTTGCCTGGCCCTATTTCAGCAGGGTTGATGATCAAACACCTGTACCTGATTCAATTACCAGTACGCCTCTCACCAGACTTCCTTCCAATAATAATAACCCTGCTGAAGCAGAGACAGAAAACACGGAAAATATTTCAAACTCCGTTAAAAAAGAATATACCACTATTGCAAAGAACCGGAAACCTGCAGAAAGAAATGAAGAAGATCATGAAGAACCCGAAATAATTGCAATGCTGGACTATGTCCCTTCAGCACCAGTGGAAAATGAAATACTGCTGCAGACAACTCCTTTTGATAAGTACATGATCTATACAGATGAAGATGGTCATGCCATGAAGATGTCCAAAAAATTATTTGAAGTATTTGATTGTGCCACTAAAGAAATAGCATGCAGGCAAAAAATCAGGGACCTGCAGAATCGCTTTGCCTCTTCCGCCGTCAGTTCTGACTTTACCGGGCTTCTTGAAATCCTCAGGAATTTACAGGAAAATCAGTAATCTTGGCCATGAGCCGGATCAAACTCCAATTACCAGAGAATTTTAGCTTCTTTACTTTAATCCAAATAAGAATTACAGACATCAATTATGGAGGACATGTTGGGAATGATACCATTCTAACACTCCTTCATGAGGCAAGAATGCAATTTCTCAAAAACTCCGGCTATACCGAAATGGATGTAGAAGGCACGGGCCTTATTATGAGTGATGCTGCCATAGAATTCAAAACAGAAAGTTTTTATGGTGATACCATCAAAGCATTTGTAAAGGCAGATCATTTCAGCAGGGTTGGCTTTGATCTTTATTACAAACTGGTAAAACAGCATGATGAATCAATTATTGCTGTTGCCAAAACCGCTATGATCTGCTACAATTATCAAATAAGGAAAATAGTAAGTTTGCCAGAAGCTGCAAGGAAAAAACTAGGTATTTGAAAGATTCCATATTCTCCAGCTTTCTTCAGCCTGGAGAACAAGCATTTCATAACCATTCTTTATGATGGCTCCCTGCGCTCTTCCTTTTTTAAGAAATACCGTTTCCTCAGGATTATACACCAGATCATACAGCAAATGTTCTTTGCCAATGAATTGATATGGTATCGGCGGAAAACTTTCTATATCGGGGAAAGTGCCTAATGGTGAAGTATTAATGATCAGTTTATGCCGGCTGATCAAATCCCCTGTCAATTGCTCATATTCCAGGGAAGATCCGTCATGTATTTTCCGGCTTACAATTTCATATCCAATACCCAGTTTATTTAAAACATAAACAACTGCTTTAGCAGCACCGCCATTCCCAAGAACTATTGCATTACGGTGTTGAGGTTTCAATAATGGTAAAAGGCTTTTTTCAAAGCCAGGGATATCAGTATTATGCCCAATTAATGTTCCATCAATAATTTGGATGCAATTGCAGGCACCTGCATCTTCTAAATGCAATTGGTTGAGATGTTTCAGAACAAGCTGCTTGTAAGGAATGGTAACATTGAGGCCTTGCAGATCGGGTGTGGATGCAACAAGCGCTTTTAATTCATCAACAGATTGAAGCGGGAAGAGATCATATGTGCAGTCACTGATCCCCTCCCTTCTGAATTTTTCTTCAAAGTATTTTTTTGAAAAAGAATGCGTAAGCGGGTGTCCTATCAACCCGAAACGTCTCATGCATTTTCCTTATTGAGGTAAAGATGAAAAGTATCGCCACGTAAACCTATCCGCATGGCTTCAAGCGGCAGCATTTCAGAAGGTGCAATATTTCCCAGATTTACATTAGCACCTAAAAGTTCAATAAAATATAATTGTTGCGCTTTTTGTGGAGCTTCCCAAATGATCTTATCTCCTGGTATCTGCGTTAAAATTTCCTGTACAAGACCCTCGCGCACCTCACCAGACCCCCTGTAAATACCTACATTACCGGCTTCTCTTGCTTCCGCTATCACATAAGTTGAACCGGCATTCAATTCTGCCCGCATCAATTCGATCCATTTGTAGGGAGGAATAATGTGCGCTGCATCTTTGCTGCCCACTTCACTAAGTACGGTTCCATACTGGGTTAGTTTTTCAATATATCCGCATTTTTCAGCGTGCGGAATATCAATTGAACCATCACTCACTTCCATATACGTGATACCATAATTTTTACAGACAGAAGCATAATCTTCAAACTGATTGCGGATCAGGAACGCTTCAAATAAAGTTCCGCCAAAATAAACTGGAATATTGTAAGACCTGTATACTTCAAGTTTTTTTTCAAGGTTGGGTGTAACAAAAGAAGTTCCAAATCCTAGTTTCACTATATCAACATGGGGATGCGAAACACTCAAAAAATTTTCTGCTTCATTCACACTTAAACCCTTATCCATTACCATGGTAAGGCCCGCGGCACGGGGTTTTAAATTACGGTCCGGGATTTGAGAAAGATTAAAATTCATCTTAGGTCGGTTGATTTATTTGGCCGCAAAAATATGATGAATTCATTGTTGCAGCCAGATTTATTTGGATGCCCTTTTGTATTGCGCAATAATATCCACTACCTGAGGATTTTGCAGTATAGGCGGATGCAACTGAATAAACTTCCTGAGGTGCTTGGGAGAAGTACTTAATGCTTTTTCAAGATAAAGTAGTGCTTCCTTTGTTTTATTCATCTGAAAAAGCACTGCGCTCAGGTAATACAGGAAGAGTGTTTTATTATTGGTATGACTTAATGCTGCCAGGGCCTGTTGCCTTGCTTCAGTATAATAACCAGCTACAAATAAACACCTGATCAAAGCTTCCCAACCCGATAGATTTTTGGGTCTTATACGCACAGCATTAGAAAGGTATTGAACTGCATCTTTATACTCATTAAGTTTAAGTTTACACTCACCCATCAAAAGATTGTATTCGTGTTGCTGCCTGTGGATCTTTAATGCAGACTCCAATTGCTTAACAGCACTTGTCCACAGGCCTTCATTAAAGTAAGTGCAGGCAACCTTATATAAAAGTTTGCTGTCATCCGGATTCAAATGCGATGCCTTACGGTAATGGAATCTTGCCTGTGCAAAATTTTTCATCCTGTCATAACAATGGCCAATGGCCTCATAGATCACTTCTTCCGGCTTGGATAATTCAAGCACTTTTTCAAGCGCCTCAATAGCTTCCTTATATTTTCTGAGTCTTATATATGCATCGCCTATGTTACGGTATGCATAATCAAATTTTTCATCAATTACAAGTGCATACTGGTAAGCATCTATTGCCTTTTCATACAATTTTAAACCCTGGTATGCAGCTGCCAGATTAAACCAGGCCAATTCATTGTACGGATTATGGTCTATGATTTTCAGATGAAGCTTTATACTTTCTTCATTGCGACCTGTAAAATCGGTCCAGAAACAAATTTTATAAAGCGCCTCCTCATTGTTTGGATCCGCTTCAAGTATCACTTTTAAACAATCAAATACTTTGTCAAACTCCTCATAATCATCGTATACATCGGCCAATTCAAAGAGCAGTTCTATCTTTTCCTCACCTTCAAAATGCCCAACAGCCAGTTCCAGGAGTTCTACAGCCTTATCCTGCATATCCATTGCCAGGTAAGCATCTGTTTTAAGTATGTAAAGATTGATATCCGTACCGTCAAATAATTCAGCCTTTTCCAGAATTTCAAGGGCTTCCCTGTATTTTCGAGTGGCTAGTAAAAGATCGGCTTTTCTAATGAGTAGTGAAGCTGAATAAGGGAAATATTCTATTGCAGTTTCTGCTGCTTCCAGCGCCCTTGAGATATCTTCCTGGTCATCAAAATAATCAATGATTTTTTCAAAGGCTTCCTCTTCAAAGAAAATACTGCCATGCCCGCTTCGGAGGTTATTATATTGTTTAAGCAGCTCAGTAATGCTTTCCCTGTCGTGATATGGATCGTTTGTCATCAATTACTTTCAACAAATTAGGTCATTCTTTAAAAAAAATCAGGTTTTCATGTAACATTTTCTCTACGGCTTCGTTAAATAAACTGTAAGAAACTGACTGGTGAGTTGACAGAATGTTAATTTTTTTATCTATATTTGTCCCAGAATGAACCCATCCGCCTCAATTAAACGCTTTATTAAGAGAAAACTGGCAACAGCTGTACTTGTTACAGCCTCTATGGCCTGTTTTGCAACGCTTGGCGACGGTGGTGGCAAAAAAAGCAATAGTACCAATACTGCACCAAAGTCTCACAAATTAACAGCAAAGAGTTTTTCTCTTCGCACGGGCTACAATTATAAGGCTAATAATCTTCTCGCCAACAAGCCTCCAAAATTTGTGATGATGAATACTGTGATTACTTATCAAAAGGGGAATGCCACTTACATTCTTCCATTGAAGAAAAAGGTTATACTAGATAAGATCAAGTTCAATCCAGCTCAAAACAGATTTTAATTTCCCAATTTACTTTCTGAATAGGTCATAACCCGGAACCCCGTTTTGGGTAAATCAAATTTTGAGGTGGGTACCGGACTAAAGCTGATCTTTGAAACAGTATAAGTAACTTTCTTATCAGGGGAATTCACCTCATATTCCAATGCCAGTCCTGGCAATGTGCGGGTTTCATATTGAAAATCCTTGTTTTCCGGTACAAGATCGGGCGTATACCACACCGTATAAATTGTTCCATCCTTTGTTTTACCAATTGCCTTTTTACAATTATAGCCAAGGATTGTTTTCTCAGGACCGTTCTCATAAGTATACAAAATTCCATCATTCTTCTTATTGGCCTCTTCCCAGTCTTTTTCAGTTAAAGTAATCATATACTTCTGCTCTCCGAATTCCTGAAGTATTACAATACTATCCTTGCTGTTATTAGGATGATGAATGGTGGTAAGTGTACCCAGCGGGCTTACCATTTCCGACCTGCTTTTATTACCCTTTATATAATTGGCCACTGTTGTTCCATCAAGGTAGTCGGCATTTTTTGGCTTATCGCTCCCGGTATTGATAACTATATCATAGGATATAGTACCCTCAGTGAGTTTTTTCTGCGACCGGG
This sequence comes from uncultured Chitinophagales bacterium, assembly GCA_946886475.1. Next base: position 13,314 of record CAMPIQ010000057.1, read on the forward strand.
CAGACAAACTGAAAACAACACAAAACAGAATAAATACCGGTATGTATTTCATAATAAATTGTTATCGCACTAAAGACGTATCAAATATCGGCAATAGTTGCGTCACATGCCATAATCAGGAAAGCTTTAACGGCGGTTTTTGTTCTGCGTATCTTTCATTTTCTTTTGCTGCTCCTGCATTTGTTCCAGCCTTTCCTGCCATTTGGATTGCTTTTTGGGCTTTTTCCGGTTCACTTCCATCTTAGCCAGAATTTTATCATGATTGATGATGTAATTCTGGATCACAAACTGCAATACCAGTGTAATAATATTTGAAACAGTATAATACCAAGTAAGACCTGCAGGCAGGGAATTAAATACAAACAAAAGTATTATTGGAAAGAAATAGGGCATGTACTTTAACACCGGATTGTTTTGGTCTGGTGTCATACTCATGCTGTAAATAGAGATAAAAAAGCTTGTGATCACCGCAGTTATAGTAAATAAGCTAATGTGATCACCATAAAAAGGAATGCTGAAAGGAAGTGAAGCAATTGAGTCGTACTGCGACAAGTCGTCCGCCCATAAAAAGTTCTGACCTCTCAGTGCCACATTTGAATTAAAGAAACTATACAGGGCAAAGAAAATAGGGATCTGAAGTAAGGCCGGTATACATCCTCCTAAAGGATTTACGCCTGCTTCCCTGAATAATTTCATTTGCTCCATGCTCATTTGTTGCTGATCTCCGCCATATTTTGCTTTCAATTGCTCAATCTCCGGCCGCAGCACTTTCATTTTTGCCCCGCTCAGATAACTGGAGTAAGTAAGGGGTACGATCAATAACCGGATAAACAGTGTAAGCAAAACAATTACAATCCCGAAATTTGAAGTAAGTTTTGAGAACAGATCGAATATGGGGATCACGATCCAGCGGTTGATATATTTTACAAAAGCAAATATTCCTTCACCAAGATTCACCATATCCTCCATATCGTGCCCGTATTGCTTCAGTGTTTTATAATCTGTTGGACCATAATATAAGCTTAGTGGAATACTGACATTTTGGGACGCAGGCATTGGGTATTTCAGATTGGTAGATGCCTGAACTACTATATCACCTTTTTCAGGAGCTATCCATTGCATTGAACCAGATGAGAAACTTCCTTCACGGGAAACCAGGGCCGTACTAAAGAACTGTTGTTTAACTGCAACCCATTTTACCGGATCATTGAAATCTTTTTGAGTGCGGCTGGTGATCATGTAATAATCAAATTCATTATCCATATTGAAACAAACCCTTGACTGGGTTTTTTCATATGCAAGATCCTTTTGCAGCTGCAAAGCCTTATTATCCCATCTTAACAGCAGGGTATTATTCGAAAACAACTGGTTGGCCCCGTTTATTACCAGATTATAATCAACCATGTAATTGTTTGGCCTGAGTACAAACTGGTGTTCTATCGACTTCCCATCCGGATGCTGAAGTTTAAAAACAAGGGTTTGAGAGCCATCTGCATTTTTTACCACCGGTTCACCTGTAAAATAAAAATGGGTTATACTATCCAGCTGGTTAACACCGGTAATAATATCATAATCAATTTTATCAAATACGGTAGAAGCCAGATTCACATTTGAACTATCCGGTGCCTTAAAATTTTTGAGCTCTACAGATCTGGGTTGGGCGCCCTTATTGGAAAAAACAATTTTGATCAGTTCATTTTCCACCGTTACCAATTGCTCCTGCCCCTTTGCGGCATGGAAAAATATGCGGCTGCTGTCAACCACAGGTACTGCAATTGAATCCCTTTTCACCGTATCATTCCTGTCAGTTCTTACCTGTGCAGGTGGAGGTATTTGCTTAGACCTGGCTATGGAGTCTTTTCTGGCCTGTTCAATTTTCTGTTTTTCAAGTTTCATTTGTTCCTGGTTATTATACCAGAAAAATCCAAAGAACAATAAAGCAAGAATGATAAATCCTATTACGGTATTGCGGTCGAAATTCATTTGTGATCAGAGTTTTGAATGGTGGTAGTGTTTACCCTCTTTAAAAGGCGGCAAAGATAGGCAGATCAGGCTACAAGGTTAAAGAATTAAGCACTGCCAGGTTTATTCTACGTTAAATTTTAACCTGACATAGCCCTTTCCCTGGTTCTCAGATCATTTCACCCTGCAATAAAGGATTTTTACTCAGTTCTTTTTTTTCATTGTAATTTTTGGCAGCACCAACAAAGTGCACAAAAATCGGATGCGGTCTTTCAACCGTACTTTTTAGTTCGGGATGGTATTGGCAACCTAGAAAAAATGCATGATCCCTGATCTCAATGATCTCAACCAGGCCGGTTTCCGGGTTCCTTCCGCTGGCGATCATTCCATTCATCTCATATTGATCAAGGTATTTATTATTGAACTCAAACCGGTGACGATGCCGTTCATTAATGTGTTCCGTACCATATATGGTGTAAGCCAGCGTTCCCGGTTTTACTTCACAGGGGTAAGATCCCAGTCTCATGGTTCCACCCTTGGTTGTGATCTTTTTTTGTTCTTCCATCATATCAATTACCGGTTCTTCGGGTTTCTCAAACATTTCAGAAGACTGGGCATTGCGGATATGGAGTACATTCCTTCCAAATTCTATAACTGCCATTTGCATTCCCAGGCAAATACCAAAGAAAGGCAGCCCGGATTCCCTTGCATATTTGATAGCGGAGATCTTTCCTTCAATACCTCTTTGCCCAAAACCAGGTGCTACCAGTAATCCATCCAGGTTTTCAAGTTTCTCCGAAACATTCTCCGGTGTAATGAATTCTGAATGAATGGGAATCACCTGCACTTTGCATTCATTTACCGCACCTGCGTGTACAAATGATTCAAGTATGGATTTATAAGCATCCTGCAATTCCACATATTTCCCGATCAAACCAATGGTGATCTTTGCTTTTGGATATTTTAATTTATCCAGGAATTCTTTCCATTTTCCTAATTCAGGTTCACCGTACTGGGTAATATTCAGTTTTTTTAAAACGATGAGGTCCAGTTTTTCATTCATCATCAGCATAGGAACCTCATATATCGTACTGGCATCGGGTGCTTCAATAACAGCTTCCGCCTTGACATTACAGAAAAGCGCAATTTTCTTTTTTAAATCTGTGGTAAGTGGTTCTTCGGTTCTACATACAATTACATCAGGGAAAACCCCGCTTTCGCTCAACATCTTTACTGAATGTTGCGTGGGTTTTGTTTTTAATTCCTTTGCTGCCTTCAGATAAGGGATCAGGGTAAGATGAACTACAAGTAGGTCTTCATCGGGTAATTCCCATTGCAACTGACGAATAGCTTCAATGTAGGGTAAGGATTCAATATCACCTACGGTGCCGCCAATTTCGGAGATGATGATATCAAACTCGCCCTTCTGGCCAAGCAACATCATCCTGCGCTTAATTTCATCGGTAATGTGTGGAATCACCTGTACCGTTTTACCCAGAAATGCTCCTTCCCTTTCCCTATTTATTACAGTTTGATATATCCTGCCTGTGGTTACATTATTGGCCTGCGAAGTATATATATTAAGAAATCTTTCATAGTGACCCAGGTCAAGATCTGTTTCAGCTCCATCTTCAGTTACAAAACATTCCCCGTGCTCATAAGGATTCAGGGTACCCGGATCCACATTGATATAAGGGTCAAATTTCTGGATAGTAACCCTCAGGCCTCTGGCCTGGAGAAGTTTAGCCAAAGAGGCGGCAATGATGCCTTTACCCAGCGAAGATGTAACACCTCCGGTAACAAAAATATATTTAGTCATAACCTGAATATTCTGCAGTTTAGATAATTTATGATCTTAAAAGATGAGTAACGTTTATTCCCGCTTTGGATGCCAGATACCGGGAAGATTGCCAATCTGACCGTTGGAATTGGTCAATAGAAATTCCAGAAGGTCATGCAAACCTACAGGAAATTTTTTAACAGCTAAGCAGGAAAAGGAATTTTGTATAAAATATCTAATTTACCGGCCCATGCAAAAAATTTTATACCTGTAATTCATTTCTTCCTGGAGGCCTTTGCCCAGGCTGAAATCAAATCAAACCGGAAGAAACTGCAGAGACCGAATTATCCGCCATAGCGAAAAAGTTAAGTCTTTGTTCAATACAATGATGGGATTATTGTGAAAGCAGGCAGTTAAAAAACAATGTTTCAAATATATAGGAAGTTTATTCCTTCTCCTGGAAGAAGTGAAAGAAAAAACCAACTGCAGGTGCGCCATTCAACTGAAAAAACATTGTGATGAGCGTTGGTCTTTCAAATTGAAGGCATTCAAAAAAAAATACCAGCTCTGATCAATCCTTAAAGTGAAAAAGATTATCAGAGCATTCCCAGGGCACCTTCAGACTCCAATTCCTTCTCAAGTTTTTTTTCTATTGCGGTGTCATATAATTCCTTCCATTCAGAGATGTGTCCCCACGATTCATAATCTACCACCACCTCACCGTCTGTAACCTTTCCCAATTCAAGGAACGGGATGCCTTCTTTTTTTAAAATATCACCAAGCCTCTCTGATCCACCCTCGCTAACGGTAACCAATACACGGCTTTGACCTTCGCCAAAAAGAAATGCATCTTTTCTGATACCACTGGCAATTTCTTTTGTGTGAATGCTGAATCCAAGAGCCCTGTGGAAACCCTTTTCAAGTAAAGTAGTGATCAAACCGCCTTCACTGATATCATGAGCGCTCATGATCAATTCCTTTTCAATAAGTGAAGAAATGGCCTGTTGCAGCTGAAATTCTTCATTCAGGTCAAAATATGGAGCTGGTGAATAGGGAATACCTTTTATCTTACTTAGATAAATTGATGAACTCAGATCATTACGGGGAACGCCCAATAAAAAAATCCGGTTGCCTTCCTTTTTAAAATCCAGCGTCATTTTTTTATTCAGATCATCTATCAGTCCTACCATTCCAATTGTAGGTGTTGGATACACCGGCCCATCCGGATTCTGATTATAAAAACTAACATTACCTCCAGTTACAGGCGTACCAAACTTTGTGCATGCCTCACCCATTCCTTTTACTGCATATACAAACTGGTAATACACCTCAGGGTCATAAGGGTTTCCAAAATTCAAACAATTGGTAACGCCAAGCGGTTTTCCGCCACTGCAAACAATATTTCTTGAAGCTTCCGCTACTGCAATCATGGCTCCTTTATATGGATCAGCAAAAACATACCTGCTGTTGCAATCAACTGTTATTGCCAGACCTTTCCCGGTTTCCCTTACCAGTACAATTGCAGCATCGGCCGGCGTGTTGACAGATGTATTAGCGGTACCAACCATACTATCGTATTGATTGGTGATCCACCGTTTTGAAGCAATGGATGGGATCTGGATTATTTTTTCTGCAGCAGACCGTAAATTTTTTTCCTCTTCAATTGTATTTAAATTAAACGCAGCGATCTTTTTAAAATAGGCCGGTTCTGTAAATTCCCTTTCATATTGCGGAGCCCCACCACCCAGCACCAGATCATGAGCAGGGATCTGTGCTTCAAGATTTCCACCAATGTAAAAACTTAATAAACCATCCTCTGTTACTTCACCTATCACGGCACTTTCAAGGTCCCATTTATCAAAAACCCTTTTTACTTCAGATTCTTTACCCTTTTCAACAACCAGTAACATCCTCTCCTGGCTTTCGCTTAATAAAAGTTCCCAGGCTTTCATATTTTGTTGCCTGGTTGGAACTCTATCAAGATCAATTCTCATCCCAACATTTCCTTTCGCACTCATTTCAGCTGTTGAACAAATGATACCTGCAGCACCCATATCCTGCATTCCTACCACGCCACCGGTTTCAATTACTTCAAGACAGGCTTCCAGTAATTTTTTCTCCTGAAATGGATCCCCAACCTGAACTGCAGGTAATTCCTCAGTGCTTTCTGCCGTAATATCAGCTGAAGCAAATGAAGCACCTCCAATTCCATCTTTACCGGTAGCACTCCCTACGTACATCACAGGATTACCCTTGCCTAACGCTGTGGCTGAAACAGTATGGCCAGCCTTTACTATACCAACACTCATGGCATTTACGAGCGGGTTGGTATGATAACATTCATCAAAATAAATTTCACCTCCCACAGTAGGAACACCAAAACAATTTCCGTAATGACCTATTCCATGAACAACTCCTGCCAGCAGGTGCTGCGTTTTTGATTCCTCCAGCTTGCCAAACCGGAGTGAATTCAATGCAGCAATTGGTCTTGCACCCATAGTGAATATATCCCTGTGAATGCCACCAACACCGGTAGCTGCTCCCTGAAATGGTTCTATTGCGGACGGATGATTGTGTGATTCAATTTTGAAAACAACTCCATACCCTTCACCAATATCCATTAATCCGGCGTTTTCTTCACCAGCTTTTACAAGCATCCTTTCCCCTTCTCTTGGTAACGTCTTCAACCATTTGATCGAATTCTTATAACTGCAATGCTCACTCCACATGCCGGAAAAAGCACACAGTTCATTAAAATTGGGTGTACGGCCAAGTTTTGTTTTTATCAGCTCAAATTCTTCTTCTGTAAGGCGAAGTTGTTGTGCAGTATTAGCGGTGATCTCCATATTTACTGAATGAGCAGCAAAACTACGTAGCAACCGTGAAGTGCACATCATTTTTTATGATCAGCAGTGTGGATAAGATTTTCTATTTTGCGCGTTTAAATCAAAACGTATTGGAGCACCTGCTTTTTGCTTTCTATCTTATACTATTTGCATGGTTGGTTACAAAGGTTAAATTCTTCACCAGCTCCGGGCTTACCAGTTCGCAATTAGTAATCCTGTTTCTCTTTAAAGTAATGGCCGGTATTTTTTATGGATGGATCGGTATTTATTATGGCGAGATGGCAAAGATGATAGATACCTGGGGTTATCATTTTGAAAGTTTACAGGAATATGCATTATTAAAAAAGGACCCGCTTATTTTCTTCACTAATCTTTTTCAATCCAATTACGAAGGCGGGTATGGTAATTTTTTATCAACAGAAAATTCATGGTGGAATGATGTAAAAGCAAATATGCTTATAAAGATCATGGCCATTTTTAATCTTTTCAGTTTCGGTCAGTATTATACTAATATAATTTTCTATTCTTTCTTTACCATGTTTGGGCCTATGGCTATTTACAGGGTTATGAAGGATCACTATTCAATGGGTAACCTGGCTGTATTACTTGCCTGTTTTTTTATTCCCTCTTTTTTGTACTGGACCAGCGGTCTGCATAAGGAAGGGCTCATCTTTTTTGGCCTCGCCATGGTGATCTATCATTTTTATTTTGGATTTAAAGAACACAGGTTTCGCCTCACAAGGATCCTGGCCATTATTGCCTGTTTGTTTTTGATCCTGATATTGAGAAATTTCCTGATCATTATTTTACTTCCTCCTTTATTGGGCTGGATGTTGTCGGAAAAATTTAAAAAGCCGGTATTGGTGTTCATTACCATAGCAGCCGTTTCCGTGATTTTGTTTTTTACTTCAAAGTATATAGATCCCCAATTAGATCTGCCCCAGGCAACACTAACCAAGCAAAAGGAATTTTTCAACCTGTCCGGCGGCTCTACTGTTCCTGTAAAAGAACTTGAGCCGGACTTCATTGGATTTGTTAAGAATGCCCCCCAGGCATTAAGCCTCAGTATCATTAGACCTTACCCTTCCGATGTCAGCCATTTGTTATCACTTGCAGCTGCTATTGAGATCAATATTCTATTATTCCTGTTTATTATTTTCCTGATTTGGAAAAAGAAAGGGAATAAAATCTCGGCTCTCTTACTCTTCTTATTGTTTTTTTCATTTGCAGAACTGATGATGGTGGGATATACTGTAAATAACCTTGGG
>CAMPIQ010000058.1 GCA_946886475.1 uncultured Chitinophagales bacterium
CCTTTCTCTTTCCCCACCAACAAATTCTCCTTATCCTGTACTCAATCATCCTCTTCATCAACCCCACCGGCAATGGCCTGTTATGCGGCAACTGTATAGCTGGTTTGCTCATCTTATTCTTTCCATGTCTTTTTTAAAATGATCCGGAATGCTGAACTGGGGATGCGAAAGGTTTCGGCCGATAGCCAATTCCTATAGCCTATAGCCTCGTCACCCTCAGATAATACGCTCCGCAAAGATCCCTGCCTTCCGCATTTTGAAACCAGGCGCGCAGCGTTTGTGCTCCTGCCTTCAGTGTGCAGTTAATGGAAATGCTATTTGAACTGTTCCCGGATTTTTTGATCACCACCGGTGCTTCGTCATTGATGGATAAACAACCGGCGTCAATGGGTAGTGCCACTCCTTTTCTTATTGATGTTCCGCCGATGGCTTTGGCCGGACCGTCCTCCGTCAGACTCCGGCCAAGGTGAAAGGGCCAGCGGCTCAATTCCACAACATAATTACCTTCCTCCTCCACCCAAACATGAAGCAAACCGCCGTTGGGTGATCCCTGTGCCAACGCCACCTTCCACTGGGTATTCACAATGGTATGTTCGCCATTGATCCAGTAATCAGATGTAAGTATAACCGGATTCTCGCTGTGAGCACCCACGATGGCAGGTATGAACTTCCTCATCTCAACATAACCCTTATCCCACCATGATTCATAAAAGTTTTTCATCTGCTGCACGATCTCTTTATTAGAACCTGCAACATTTTGTATTTGCCCTGGGTCAATATTGATATTATACAATTCTTCCTGACCCACAAGTCTCCATTCCTTCCATACCACACAACCTGAATATTTTTCCGGCTGATCATCCTTACTGTACTGAACCACGAACATGCGGTGGTCAACGGAACTTTTCTTTCCCTGTATCAGTGCATGCAAACTCTTTCCATCCAGCTGCGGCCTGTTTTCCAAATGAAGTGCGGCCAGGTCAGCCAGCGTTGGTAATACATCCTGCACCTGCGTGGGTGTGTTTACCGTTCTACCCTTGTAAGCGCCTTTGGCAGGCAGTCGTATAAAACAGGCTGCCCGGTGACCTCCTTCATAAAGCGATCCTTTCTGTTCTCTCATACCGGCATTGTAAACATTTACACCACCTGTGCCTCCGTTATCGGTCATAAAGATCACGATGGTATTTTCATGTAAGCTGCTTTGTTGCAACCAGCGGTCAAGCCTGGCCATGTTGGAATCAATGTTTCTTACCATTCCAAGAAAGTGGGCTGTTTTTTCATCAAGTCCTTTTTCCATGAAATATTTCTTATCCATTGCGGGAGCGTAAAACGGACCATGTGGTGTATTGGTGGCGATGTAGGTGAAGAAAGGTTTTTTATCCGCATGCATCTGCTGCATCCAGCGCATGGCTTCATCAAACCACAGATCCGTACAATACTTCTCAGATTGTTTTTGCTCAATACTATCAATAAACCTTGTTCTGTAATAATCATTATCATATTCCGATTCGGATAGCAATCCCCAGCCTTTGGTCCACACAGCTTTCCGGAACCCGCGGTCAATAGGGCGGTCTGGGAAATTATCGCCCAGATGCCATTTACCAAACAAGCCGGTTTCATATCCATTATGTAAAAAAACCTCGGGCATGGTGGCCATATCCCTGCGCATCAGCTGTCGTCCGTTACCCACGGCCATTGCTTTATTATGAAGGGCATCCATGCCGGTCATGAGCTGTCCACGCGTTGGTGTGCAGAGTGGTGCCACATGAAAATCTGTAAAACGGATGCTTTCCTGATACAGCTTATCCAGTGCAGGGGTTTTCAAAACAGGATTGCCATGGCAGGAGAAATCACCATAACCCTGGTCATCGGTGAGCACAATGATCACGTTTGGTTTTTTGGGATTGACCTGTGCACGCAGTGGAATGGCAGCCATCTGCATACAAAAAAGAAAAACAATTATAGTATGCAGGTAATTTTTAGTGATCATTGTATTTCAATTGAGTTGTGAAATGAAGATGATACAAGAATTAATTTATGTTCCAATAACCATCCTGAGTATGATCTTTTTATTTTCATTAATGATGCTTTCTTCTAAAAACAATACGCTCTAAAGAAAGTGTTGCCTTAAAATATTTGTATCCATTCATTTTCTTATTGGTGCTGTAAGATCACCTTAGGTTGATAGTTATTCAGCGCTCTGGTCTGAAGGTTTCCATACAGGCAGATCCTGTCCGGTGGTTATAAATCAGAACAAGGCATTGATACCTTGTTCTGATCAACAATATTTTTTTAGCAACTTCTACTCTTTCATAAACCTGATACCTTGACCGGAAATTTGTAAAATATAAATGCCCCGGCTTAAAGTACTGATGTTTATGGGTGATCCATTTCCTGCCATTCTTAAACTGCCTGCCATATCATACACCTGGTACCTGTTATGATTCAGTGTTCCATGAACGTATAACAATCCTCCTGAAGAACGGAGTTGCACTGCAGGCTGACCGGAAGGTGATTGAACCAGGTCACTAACCGGCGCTCTTCCTGCCGGAGGCGTATTGGGCAGAAAGGTGGGCGTGTTCAGATATTGCAGTTCTATCTTCAATAGTGTTCTCCAGTCCGGCGGACCTACCTGCACTTTATCAAGGTAGATCCAGGCAGTGGAGTATCCCCTGAATTTGATCTGGTAGTTGTTTGAAGTGATGGTACTTACAGGCGCCGTACAGGTATACCATTTCCAGGCAGTGGTCAGCGTAACATCTCCCATATTCTGCCATTGTGAATTGACTGTTTCCTGAATAAATGGCACCAGCCGCTTGCCACTTGCCGTTGCCCTGGCCCAAAAGCTAATGGTGACCATTTCATTATTATCAAGATGAAAAAGTTCACTGGACTTTATCACGTAATCGTTACTGCCGCCCATATTGGTGACCACTGACCTTAATCCATATCCATTTGTGCCGTAGGTGGATCCCAACGTTACTACCTGGTCGGTATTTTTAGGAACACCCACCCATCCTCCATTATCCATATCACCGGTGGTGATATAATTAATATTGGTAAGCAGGTCGTCGTTGAATACTACATTGTCAAATACAAAACCACTGAGAAACTGATTGGGATCCTCACCCTTAATTTCATTTACAAAACTGGTGCCCATGGTCATTTTTACATCCCAGTTTTTGAGTGTAAGGCCATTGATGTGGTTATGGGTGTAAGGATCGGGGGTGATATTAAATATGAGCGGGATTGGACGTTGCGTTTTTACATCTTCAATCAGCCAGTTTTCCTGCAGCGCATATCTATCTGCTTCCTGGTAACGGTTGCCCACACAATTCAGTAGACCCACATTGAAGCGGGCTACATCCCATTCCGCACGCAACACATCGAGTCTGCTGATCCTGACACCCTTCGCGGTTGATCCGCCTACAGCTCCTCCCCAGCTCATTTGAATAATGCCTCCATTGTTCAACTGCCATACAACAATGTCAGAAAAGACTACTGAATCCCGGTAAACCTTGATAGCATCATCATTGGCCCAGATAAAGCATTTTGATACGGTTGATCCTTTAAAAGCAGCAATGCCATCGCAATTATACACCCAGCCTCCAATTACTTTTGTATAGCTGACGGTATTATCAGTTCCAATCAATCGTACTGCGAAATATTTTGGATCTGCCACCACCAGTCCTTCAATGGTGATGTTATTACTGCCATTAACAGCTTCCACGCAATGCACCTGCCGGTAATTCATTTTATCGGATGAGAGCACGCCCCTTCCATAGATCCTCACGCCTGAATTACCGGACATGTACAGGGAACCATATACCCATGATCCGTCCTCGAAATAAACATTCTTTATGTGCGATGGTATATTGAATGATCCGATATTATGTACACCCCGTGTAAAATAAACACCCGAATAACTGGTGGGTATGGATGCCACGCCTGATGCCGTTGCATTGTTTAAAACAAGAAAAGCGGAATTTGTTTTAGATGGGATATCCGTTTCCGTCGGGTCAGCAAAAATGATCAGTCCATTCTTGTAGTATTCCGTGCCGATCTCCACGGAATACTGTCCCGGTTCAGTTATGGTAAAGGTTACAATATTTCCGCTGGTAGTGGAGGTAACGCCATGTCGTGAAGGTAGTATCCTCACCGTTTGCCCCGATACCGGCACCTTCTGCGTATCATTTACTTTTACCCGAACGGTAATGGATCCGGTAAAAGAAAACTTGGTCCAGTTAATGGTTCTGCCGGAGAACAGGTCGAGGGGATGCTGGTCCTTTGACTCCATGTTCTGATAACCCAGCTGATAGGTGGGGCATGAATTCCTGAACACATTCAGTGGCCAGGTTTTTCCGCTCTGGCTTAGTGTTACATCATAGATCCCCGACTGTGCCACGTCTTCATAATCCACAGGCCCGATCTGCACATTGTCAATATAGAGGGTGCCTGTATTATAACCTCTGAACTTTAACTTGTAGCTGTTTGATGTAGGTGTGGTGATGGTGGTAGTGAACTGGTATTTCACCCAACCTGTGGTAACATAGGCATCACCAAAATTCATCCACTGATTACCGCCCGATTCCTGTACCCAGGGCTGCAAACGCATGTTGGCTACTGAACCCTTTGCCCAGAAGCTTACCGTGATCTTATCGGCATTGGTAAGTGAAAAAACATTTTCACAACGGAGAATGTAATAATTGTCGCCACCCATAGAGGTGGTGACATTTTTAAGCGCCATGGATCCGTCTATGCCGGATCCACCCGCAAATGTTGTTGAAAGACTGGTATTCCCCGGAATACCCGTCCAGTTGCTGGCACTTTCCATATCACCCGATGGAGTAAGGTTCAGCGTTTGTGCACCAACGTTAGTACACAACACGGTCACTAAGACCAATAAAAGGCCTGTTGAAACTTTTGTATGTTTCATATGCGGGATGTTTTTGATGACGTATTTCGTCATTTTCAGAATAGGTGCGGAAGCCTTATCATATATTCCCTGCACAGTGGAAACCGGCGTAACCTATGCTTCATTGATCATTTCACGGCCAGGGGATCGTGGTGCGGTTCATCGGAAAACACTATGTATTCCAGGTTACGGATCTCATACCTCCTGTCAGGATTCAGGATCTTTACCAACACGTTGTGCCTGCCTTTTGGCAATGGATACTTCCAGCTTACTTCCAGTCTTCTTGTGGTGAAATCGGTTGGCAGCCGCGGGCTTTCGATCTTCTTTCCATCCAGGTACACTTCGGTCTGGAATGTGTAGTCAGGGTGCGTATTATTTTTTGCCCTGGCCAGGCCACTCAGTATAAATCCTGTTCCTTCAAATTCAAATGAGATCTCATTTTCATTGCTCATGGCTATGGCTTCCTTTTTTACGGGGTACAGGTCAGGGAAACTTTTTTCATATCTTACCGCTGTTGGCGCCTGCGTTTTGATATGCACTTCACTTCCCTTTTCACTGCCGCCATTCTTTCTGATATTTTCAAGTGCGTGCTTCAATCCTACTTCATACACTTCCTTCAGTGATAGACTGGTATACTGGAATTCGATGTCTTCTGCATCTCTCAAACTTTTCTTCCAGAATTCAGGGATCCTGCTGTAACCAATGATGGTACCTAATATGCCCGCAGCTGATGAAGGATTGCAATCCGCGTCCTGGCCGGCACGTGTGGCAATGTCCATGGTGGTTTTGAAATCTCCCTGTCCATAAAGCAGTGCCATTACAACATAAGCGGAGTTGATGGTGGCGTCAATATTAAAGGGAAGGAATACACCATTGGGACAGGTAAGGTCGCTGGACCATTTTTTTTGTAATTCAAACCAGGTCTGGTGCCAGTCGGTTGGATATTGCTGATGCCATTTAATAACATCGGCCATGCATTTATAATAATTGCTTTGAGCGGGAATGGTTTTGAGGGCTTCATTCACCACGTAGTTCACATCATCAGATACAAAAGCAAGGCTGTACATAGCGCCCATATAAACACCACCATACCAGCCATCACCATAGTTCATGATATGCCCGATCTTATCGCTGATTTCCGATGCCGTATTGGGCATTCCGGGACTCATTAATCCAGCGTAATCCGCTTCAATCTGGTAATCGATATCGTCGGCATGCGGTGAGTTTAACCAGTGACCGCTGGCAGGAGGCATGATGCCATTGAGAATATTGTAACGGGCGGCCTGGTTGGCATGCCATAAGCGGTATCCCGCGTTAGCAAAAGCCAGTGCAAAGGAATCCACCGGAGCATCGAGACCCTGCCTTTCAAATACTTCAACGAAGGTGAGGTCCATGTACAGGTCATCATAAAGTCCTGGTGTTTTGAGCATGGTTTGCCTGATGTATTCATCATGCCATACCAGTGGCTGATAATCCTGGATGAAGGTGCCATTGTACCTGAATTCGTATGGACCGCCATAAGTAACTCCAATGGTCTGGCCGGCCCATCCTCCCATGATCTTGTCCCTGAGTTTTTCCTTGCTGATCACCAGCATTCCGCCGGTTGGGGCGCCTGTTGTTTGTACTCTGGGAGCGCAACCAAAGAGTGCGGCAACCAGGAAAAATGAAAATAGTTTTTGCATTTTTTAAAATTGTAAAGTTGAAAAGGGTACTAAACCGGATCTGGTCAACGTTGGTTTTTCTAATGCTTTCCGATGTTGAAAATTTCATTCATCATCTTAACGATCTTTTATTTTGGTTGAGCCCTTTAGGGTTCTCGCTTTTATTTTTTTTAGTGAACTCGTAAGCGCCAAGGTCCGGCCTTTCATATTGCGGAATGCCGGTGTTGGCGAAATCCTTTTCATATCCCAGCACAAGGCCTTTATCAATGGCCGGGCTTTTTACCGTGATGGAAAAATCTTCAGGCGCGTTTCCACCTTCGTAATTTTTGAAAAGCGGATCGCCAAACAGCGCTCCTTCACCTGGTCCTTCCTTACCCATCTTCATCGTTCCCGATTTTGCGAAGTATAGATTGTGTGATATTATATTACCTGGCCTGGCGTTGCCTTTCTTTCCCAGGTTATAGACCACCACATCGTGTTCCGTTACAATGATATTATTACGGATGATGTTTTTGCTATGCGGCTGCGTGATATTGAACACGCCCCATTCGTTGGCATTCACCTTGCGCCTGATGATGGTATTGTTCTCTATGAGGCAGGCCTCACCCCTCCATAAAGCAACGAACTGCTGGTAGTCGTCGCTAACGTTATGGTGTATGCGGAAATTTTTGTAGGCTGGTTTTTGTTTTACATCTGTCCAGGTTACCTCCAGGAATCCCTGGCAGCTGCTGGTAAAATTGTGGTGGATGGAAATATCCGATTTATCGTAGCGTGCATCGTCAATTTCAAAGGCACTTCCATCCGCACCGCTACCATAGGCATCCGGACCCCAGTTGATGCGCGGATCCACTGCACTGTAATTGATGATGCGGTTATACCTCACCTCCTGGTGGTCGGCTCCCAGCCATATACCTATGGGGCCCCAGTTCCATTGCTTCAGTATCCGGTTGCAGTCATGAATATAATTCCGTTCAATGATGGCATGGGCACCATTACTGCGAATGCCTGCCGGGCAGTCCTCGATCTCATTGTTGCGAACGATACAATGCTCCGCTTCCCTGGCAATATGAATGGCGCCCATTTCCCATACTTCCCAGCCTTCTCCACTGTATTGAATGGGCTGGTGTACTGCAGTATTATGAAAATAAAGATGCTCAACTATCACATAACTTTTGTTGACGCGTATGCAGTTGCCATAGTTACCCTCTGCAAAAACAGGATTGGTAAATGCTGGTGCCGGATCAGCTCCGTATCCATAATCCGTGATGGTGATATACTGACCTGGTGCACCTGCCTGATTCACATTGAACGGACCCGTAAAAGTGGATCCTCTTTTAAAACGTACTGCATCACCAGGTTTGAGTACCGCAATACTTAAACGCTCAAGGGTTTTCCACGGAGTATTTTTGCTGGTGCCATTATTTTGATCATTCCCGTTTTTAGAATCAACATAGTAATGAACAGGCGCACTGTTCGTTTCTGATATTTGAATTCCTTTAAATGATGAAAGCACAGCAGCCACGGACAGGAATAAAATAAACAGGATAATGAAACCGCCTCTATAGAAATTATCACTATTTGAGACCAGCTTCACTTTGCCCGCTCTCTGCCATCGGTTATTGTATCTGCCTTCCCTGTTCATTTGCTCATGTTCTTATTTGCGTATTTTTCTTTTTCATAAGTATATTACCTGCCTGTAAAAAACACCGCTCCCTTCATCCGCTGCCGCTTCATTTCCGGTCCGCTCCAGTCCAGTTTAAGAAAAGGTTCTCCCCTTGCTTCTTCCCTGTAGTATAACAGTTGAAAAGGATGATAGCCCGCCTTCAGGAAAAGCGTGGCGGTCCTGATCATATTACCGGGATAGGCATAATCCTCATCCAGCACCTGTATATCATGTATCCTTAAAAATGCTTTTGCATCACAACTCATATAAAAATGATAAGCACCGTCCTTTGGAACCGATATATAACCGGTAAATGAAGTGAGTCCTTTTCGTTGCAGCGTATCTGCAGGGATGTCGGGAAATGCATCATGACCATTCTCCAGCACTTCAAGATCTTTCAATTGCGGAATCCAGGGAAAGCTTCCTTTATAATGATGCCAGGTAATGCCCTCTAACAGCTGACCGGTTTTTACTGCGGGTATGTATGCACTGTCGTAGGGCCTGGGTGCACTCCCGTTTGCCTTTCTCATTTGCAGCGCATGTGCTTTGAAATATGCCTGCAGGCTGGTTTCCCGGAGAGCAGCGGGTAAATTGCCGGGCTTCAGTTCTTTGCCAGCAAGATCTTTTTCCTGCTTCGGATCATTTACCACATCATAGATCTCGAAATCATCATTGGCGGAATGGATATCATACCTGAGTCCTGCATAATTACCTATCCTCAGCATCTGCATATCGTTCCTTGCACGGTTGCGGTGCCTGATACTGAATTGAGGATAGGACGGCGTGCTGTCCTCGTTCCTGTACTCGATATACAACAGACGGTCGTCCATTGCTGTATTACCAGTCAATACCGGGAGCAATGAAATGCCATCCATTCGTTGTGGAGCCTTGTTGCCGGTAATGTGTATCAATGTAGGCGCCCAGTCATAAGCAATGGCCGGTATGCCGATCTTTTTATTGGCAGGGATCTTACCGGGCCACCATGCAATAGCGGGCAAACGCACGCCACCTTCCAGCACATCACCTTTCACTCCGTTGAAAGGTCCGAAGCTGGAAAAGAAATCAGGACGGTTAGGCACATATTTTTCTTCGGGTAAATAAGATTCAGTGGATGGACCATTATCCGATGTATAAATAACAATGGTGTTGGAGTCGATCTTCAGGTCGCGCAACAACTGGGTGATATCACCCACTGCATCATCGAGCCTGCGGTTGGATGTTGCGTATCTTTTATAAGTATCCGGCCAGGGAACATTTGCAGTTTTACGGTTATGATCATGATCATAAACCGCGTTGGCATATTCGGGATAAATATAAGAATCAGGAATGCCCTCCGCTGTATTGATATAATGTCCCGGTGTGCCGTTCCACTGAACACCGCCATTCAAACCAGCGCCCTTTGGATATGGCGTACCTGGCAATTCCAGTACGGCATGCGGCGTATCATAGGCCAGGTATAAAAAGAAAGGCTGATCATTTTTTTTACCTGCCTGTTCAACAATATATTTTTTCGCCATCGCGGTCCACAGGTCAGTTGTATAACATTTATCAAGACCCTGTGTGATGCTGGTGTAATTCTCCCAAACCACTTTTGCATTTTCCGCCCAGTACTTCCTGTACAATGCTTCCTTTGGGTAATGCTCATGCCCGTCGCTGTGACGCATGTAACCGAAATAATAATCAAAGCCACGCTTCAGCGGATGGGCCGGCCACTGGTATCCATTGAGATCATATTTATCATTTCCCTGCAGGCCCCATTTGCCGATAGCCGCGGTTGTATAACCAAGGGTCTTCAAAGTGGAAGCCATGGTATAATTATCTTCCAGTGCCTTGTCGAACTGGTTGTCGCGCACATTGGCATGTCCCTGACTTACGCCAAGCATCAGTGAGGAACGCGAAGGCGCACAAATGGGCGCAGCACAATAGTATTGGGTGAACATGGCTCCTTCCCGCGCCAGCCTGTCAAGATTGGGAGATACCTGAAAAGGCCTGGAGTGATCTTTTAACCTGGCCCTTTCATTTTGAAAAAAAGCACCGATATCACCATAGCCCTGGTCATCAACAATGATAAAAATAATATTGGGTGATGCTGACTGGCCGGTTTGTGCATGTGCGATCAATGTAAAAAATAAAACGGCAATGAATACGCCTGAAAAACGCAACCTGTTCACAGATGAATGAAATGATATTTTCCTAAGCATAATGCAGAATTTCACAGATCTTAACCTCAGCTTTTAATCTATTTTTTGTTGCAGCCAGGTAAGCCGCCATCCTGTTGAATCCCTGCCACCGGCTTCGAAATAGGGTAGAAATATCAATGGCTTTTCAACAGGCAGCGCCAGCTGATAAGCCTGACCTTTAAAACCAGGAACGGCTGCAACCGGTTTAAATACCTGGCTGGCATCCTTACCGGGAAGAATGAAATTCCTTTCCCTGTCCATGCCGTTGATCAATCCATTGGTTGCATATACCAGCGGCCCGCGCCTGAGTGCAAACCAGTTCACCCGGTAGATATCATCTGTTCCCTGTGGTATCACCGCGTGTTCCGCTTTTTCCACCAGCTTCAGCTCCATGGGCAGGAGGATCTCAATGGTATTTTTCTTTCCCCAGTTATGATTGATGGTTAGATAACTTCCTGCAACCACCTGCTGTTCCAGCGGCTTGCCATCAATGGTGATGCTTGTGCCTGAAGCCCATTCCGGTATCCTGATATAAAGTGGAAATGCGGAAGTTTTTTGAGATGATATGGTCAGGTTTATTTTTCCATCAAATGGATACTGCGTCTGCTGGCTGATCCTGATGGCCTGTCCATTTACAATCATACTGGCCTCACTGGCGGAAAAAATATTGAGGGCAATGCCATTGCCTCTCAGTGAATATACCATGGCAGGAATTTCCTGTAAGGCCAGTACACCGCTGGATGGACAACAGTCATTGTAATTGGCCACATGTTTTTTCCCATTGGAAAAAATATGATAGCTCCAGTCCTGGCCATTGGCAAACTGCGCACCGATCAGTGCATTATAGGCTGATCTTTCCACTTCTTCCGCGTACTTTGAATCACCTGTTAATTGCAACAGCATTTTATTCAGTTGAATCCACGACATGGTGCTGCAGGTTTCCACATAGCCATAAGGAGCCCAGTAATTTTTTGTATTGAAACATTCCTTGTGTTTTCCGATACCGCCCCAGGGTCCGCCGGTGACGGTGAGGTGATGATCGGCAATATTCTTCCAGGCATTTTCTATTGCCTTGATATAATCCTTATTGCCGGTGATCTCATACAGTTTGGCAAGGCCCAGCAGGTTCCAGATGATCTGGTAAGCCTTACCGTCCGCCACTGTTTCCAGGTCGCGGTTGTTGAGCATGGAAGCGATGAGGCGCAGCCCTTCACGCTGTTCAACTTTTTTTACGATGAGTTCCGCAAATTGGAGGTATCGTTTATCTGATGTGAGCTTATACAATTCAACCACAGGTTCCAGGGCGATGGTGGCTGAATAACCATAGCGTGTTCCATAACCGGTGATATCATTTTTGCCATCACCAAAAGTTTTCAGCAGCAACTCCCCGATATTCTTTGCGGCCTCACGGTATTTCGTTGTTTGAAACTGCCGGTCAATTTCCAAAAATCCAAGTATCATATAACTAAGGCTCCAGGTATCCCATGACCTTTTATGAAATCTGGATGCATTATTTGTGATCCTTAGTTCGGGTGAATAGGATCCAAGATAGCCATCTGCTTCCTGTGTACTTACCAGGTAATCGGCAGTCTGGAACAAGGCTTTTTTAAGGTCTTCATTCCCCGTGCGTTTTACTGACAGTGCCGCGCTGTACATCCATTTGCCGGCGTGCTCGCCATACCAGTCGGTTGTTGTATTTTTTAACCTTGCTTCCCTGCTGAACATGTTGATCAGGGTGCCGTTATTCCATTCAGGCAGTGTTTTCAATCTTCCCTGTTCGGTAAGCAACAGGGCATCTCCTAGAAGCCCATGAACGGAAATTTCGGAGGGCTTCAGAAAGGCATCTGAAGATTTTACTTGTTTCCCGTTTTCCGGGTTCCCTGCCTGCAACTGGCCTTGACAGGTAAGCAATAATGCCCCCGTGAAAAAAAGTATTTTTTGTTTAGCCGTCATCGTTAAATGATTATGATTTCAATTCAAAAATTTATTTACCCGGTCCTTTCATGCTTCCGGTACGCTATGCCATGAACCTGCACCATTCATTGAGTGGAAGACAGCTTATTTTCAATTAAATGGCCGGCAACAATAACAAAGCGTTCCTGGTATGAAGTAATGTTTTAAGCATAAAATTGAAAACGGTTACATGCCTGCATAGATGATGCAGCCAATTCCAATGATGAAAAGGAGGAACATTGCCGCAAGCAGTGTATTCACCGATTTGGGCGCGCCCCTGAACTCTTTCCAGATAAAAACACCCCAGAGCGCTGCCACCAGTGTTGCGCCCTGTCCAAGTCCGTAAGAAATGGCAGGACCTGCCTTGCCCGCAGCTATCAGGTTAAATGAATTTCCAAGTCCCCAGATGAGTCCACCCAGTATTCCCACCATATGAGTGGAGAACCTTCCTTTGAAATATTCTCCGTATCCGGTTGGCGGACCTTCAAAAGGCTTTTTCATCAAAATGGTATTAAAAAGAAAATTGCTGATGAAGATGCCTACTGAAAAAATAAATACGGCAGTATATGGGGTCATCTTTCCTGCTGCAGGATTTTCAAAATTCTCAAGGTCCATGGAAGCAGCTATGAAACGGTAAAAGAATGACATGAGGATACCCGCAACAATGGATAATATGATTCCCTTGGAGGAAACTTTTTGAACCGAGGTCTTTGATTTTTTCGTGTATGCGATGGCGTTAATGATGATGGCAAGCATCACAAAACCCACACCGGCGAATAACAGCACAGGATCACCTTTTTGATTGGCCATGTAATTCACCAGTACACCGAGAATCAGCGCCAGGCCAATGCCAATAGGAAAAGCCACTGCCATTCCGGCGATGGCAATGGCAGCTGAGAACAATATATTCGCTGCATTGAAGATCACACCACCAATTAAGGCTTTACCAATATTGGATGTATCGGCCTGGGCCAGGTCGTCGGTAAAGCTGCGGCCATTTTCTCCCATGCTGCCCAATGTTAATGCGGAGATGACAGAAAAAACAAGTATTCCAATTACATAATCCCAATAAAACAATTCGAAGCGCCAGCTTTTACTGGCCAGCTTTTGTGTGTTGGCCCATGATCCCCAGCACAGCATGGTGATGATGCAGAAAACGATGGCCAGAGAATAGCTTTCAACTATGAACATGATTGAATCTTTAGGTGGTTAATAAGTAATGACTTCAAATTAATGTTAGCGGTCTTCGTCCGGATCCCTTTCTCCTTTTCCGGGCCATGTTGAGCCGGGCACATATTTAGGATTGGGACCGGGCATGAATGCATTGACCTCTTTTCTCCATTTATGCAGGAGAGAAAGCAATTCTTTCGCCCTGGCAGGTTCAGTTGTTGCCAGGTTCTGTTGCTCTGCCGGATCATTTTTTAAATTGAATAATTCAACTGTACCGTTTTCAAAATATTCTATCAGTTTATAATCACCCAGCCTTACTGCACCACCCGGACTTTGCGCGCCGTGATTGCTGTAGTGAGGAAAATGCCAGAACAGAGGCCTGGTGTTTGAAGCCGCATTCCCGTTGCCTTTCAGTACGGAAGCGAAGCTTGCGCCATCCATCCCTTTTTTATCTACCGACTTCGGATTCACGCCAATCATTTCCAGTAAGGTTGGATAAAAATCCGTACTGATAACAGGCATGTCTGAAACAGTTCCCTCCCTGCTGTGGTCGGGCCAGTAAACCAGCAATGGTTCGCGGATGCCGCCTTCATACAGCCATCCCTTTCCTGCGCGCAGTGGCAGGTTTGAGGTAGAAAAAACCTTATCAAGATCGCATGGCGCCACCTTGCGTGCGGGATTCCCAAAATTGGCTGCCGACATACCTCCATTATCTGAAAAGAAGATCACGATCGTATTGTCTTCTATACCGAGTTCCCTGAGTTTCTCCAGCACCCGTCCAAAACTTTCATCCATGGTTTCTACCATGGCTGCAAACTGCGCGTTGTCCTGCTTTTGCTTGATCTTTACTGTTCTGTCAGGAAATATCCTGGTACCCTGGTGTGCGGAATCGGTGAGTAATGCTGTTAACTGTTTACGGGAAAATGGATCTTCATCATCCGGGTTTCCTTCCAGTATAAATGGAACTGACCTGTCCTTTGCCATGGTGTTACGCTTCTTTTCATACTTGGCAACAAGGTCACCGCGGCCCTGGATGGGATCATGAACGGCAAAATGAGATAGGTATAAAAAGAAAGGCTGGTCTTTGTTCTTCTCCACCCAGTTCAATGCTTCAGTAGTAAGACGGTCGGTAAGGTATTCACCTTTAGGTCCGCCTTCCAGTCCCTCCATATTAAAAGGAGAAAAATAACTGCTGGCCGGCCATCCCTTATTCCACTGAGGCACCTGCACATCAAACCCCTGCCTGCTGGCAGAAGCGGAATCATCGCCCAGATGCCATTTTCCGAATATCGCTGTAGCGTAACCGTTATCCTTTAATACTTCGGGCAGCGTTTTTGTTTCGTAAGGAAGGTGTTGAACAGTGGTACCTGTCTTCAGCTTCTGGAAACTAAAGTCCTTGCGTCCCGGAAGCCAGTCTGTCAATCCCAAACGGGCCGGGTACTGACCGGTGAGAATGCTGGCCCTTGTAGGCGAACACACGTGACAGGCCGCATAGGCCTGTGAAAACTGAACACCCTTTTTGGAAAATTTATCAATATTGGGCGTTTCATGAAATTTACTTCCCTGGTATCCCACATCAGCCCATCCAAGATCGTCCACAAGAAAGAAAACGATATTGTATTTTTTTGGCGCTTTTGCCGGTTGTTGTTCGGGTTGCGGACCGGATACCATATTATTCAACTGTGCATCCGCGTTAGTATGGCAGGCCATTACCAACAGAAAGCAGGCTGTAATTCGTTTCAGATAGTTCATATTTTATCCTTGTGATTCGTGATGAAATGATAATAATTTACGGTTTTACCATCCTGGGTTCTGTGTGAGGTTGGCATTGAGTTCTATTTCCTTTTGCGGTATAGGCCACAGGTAGTTTTTGTCGCTCCATATCTGCGTCCATCCTGGCACTTCCACTGTTTGCAGCACGCCGTTGGTGTCTACATAAGTAAGTCCGTATACCTTGCCTGGCATTACCAGTTCTGCTATTCTCCAGCGGCGTATGTCAAAAAACCGGTGGCTTTCAAAAGCAAATTCAACAGAACGTTCATTGCGAACAATGGCGCGGAGTTCATCCTGGGTCTTGCCCGGGGTTACTGGAGGCATGTTGACATCAGCTCTTTGTCTTACCTTATTGATAGCATCATAAACAGATGCATCAAGCTGGTTCAGTTCAATCTTAGCTTCCGCGTAGGTTAACAGGATCTCCGCATAACGGATCAGGATAAAATTGATACCATTATTATTCTGGCGTGCCAGGTCTTCCTTATTTACATATTTACGCACATTGAATCCTGTTGGAGACACCACAAATGAAGAACCTACCGCGTCGCCTGTTGTACTGTTTGGCAATGGGTTGAAGATGGCGTTGTTTGGCAGTACTTCACCCGGAACAAAAATGGAATACTTCAGGCGGGGGTCGCGGTTATCATAAGGATTCATGGGATCGTAACCACTGGCCGGATCATTGATGTCGAGTCCATTGTCCATCTGGTACATATCCACGATGCGCTTTGTAGGAACCCACTTGCTGTTGGCATTCACACTGCGCGGCGCCAGTACCTGGAAAATATTATTTGAGTAGGTATCAGCCACGTACTGGATATCGAGAATTACTTCAGGATTATTTTCCGCGGCATAGGTAAACAAATTTTTGTACGAGCTGTAAAGACTGTATTTATTAAGGTCGATCACTTCTTTTGCGGCATTGGCTGCTTCCTGAAAACGGCCGGCATAAAGCATGGCCCTTGCTTTGATAGCAATGGCAGCGCCTTTGGTGATCCTTCCTTTTTCTGTTTGGGTAAGCGGCAGCAGGGTTGCTGTTTCTGTAAGTTCATCAGAGATGAAATCCCAAACCTGGGCAACATCTGTACGGGTAAGCTGGCCACTTTCCTGCACCGTAATTTCGGTGGTAACCAATGGCACATCTCCAAATAGAAATGCCAGTTGCATATAGAAATAGGCACGAAGTGTTCTCACCTCTCCTTTCAGCCTGTTGATCAGGGCAGGGTTATTGGTCTGTATCCTGTCTACGTTGGCAAGAAAAGTATTGGCGGCACGAATACCTGCATAGCCCCTGCTCCAGTCGTTTGTGATGCGGCTGTTCAATGCATTGAACTGTCCCTGTGAAATGGAAGCCTCCTGCGGACCGGTTGGATTGGTGAACACAATATCGGACATGCCATCCCAGCCAATGAAATGATCGGCGCTTTCAGCCAGGAAACTATAAACGGCATTGGCGGCAAGTACCGCATCGTTATCTGTTTTCCAGAAGATCTCCGAGGAGATGCGGTCATTTGGAATGGTTTCAAGCAGATCTCTTTTACAGCCCAGGATAAAGCCGGATGCTATAAAAAGTATGAATAGTTTTTTTATGTTGCGCATAATTTCTGTTTTAATCAATTAGAACTGAAGATTTATTCCAACTGTATATACAGCTGTTTGCGGATAATAATTCTGAACACCCGATAAAGATTCAGGATCTATATTCCAGTCATTTAATTTGGAAAAGGTGAGCACATTGGTTGCAGATACATAAATGCCCGCCTGGCTGAAAGGCGCCCTGCTCATTTTTTGCACCGGTATCTGGTAAAGCAGCTGCACATTCTTAAACCTTAGATAAGATGCATCCAGCACCAGCCTGTCGCTGTTGGTCTGGTTTCTCAGATCCTGTTTGGTGGGCCTGGCGAAATAGGCATCGGGATTTTCAGGCGTCCAGTAATTGTCTTTATAAATACCGGGCACCATACCTTCAAAATTTCCACCCTGTCCAAATGCACCTGCCATCCTTATACTTGATTTTGACACACCCTGCATGGCAATATTTAGTGAGAGGGCTTTATAACTGAAGTTGAACATACCTCCGAAACTGTATTTCGGAAAAGTATTCCCCAGGTAAACCTGGTCTGTGGCATCTATCTTATTGTCATTGTTCATGTCCACATAACGCAGGTCGCCGGCTTTGGCATTCCGTGTATAATATGGTCCTGCAGCTGCTTCCGCGTCGGTCTGGTACAAGCCATTGGTTTTATATCCCCAGAAAGAATAGATAGGATAACCTTCCTGAATGGTATAACGTGGATTTTGATCCGTGCCGTAAAAGAACGGTCCGGTACCTGCCAGGTCAACCACTTCATTCTCATTCATGCTCAGGTTCAGGTTGGCATCGATACCGAAGTCTCCAATCTTATTCCGTGAACCGACGGAGAATTCCCAACCACGGTTTTCCACTTTACCGGCATTGCGTGGACCCGCCTGCAAACCCAGAGTGCCGGGAACAGGTAGCGTCAGCAAAATGCCTTCCGTTAGTTTATTATAACGGTCTACAGTAACCGTAAGTCGGCGACCCAGGAACTGGGCGTCTATACCAATATTTGTTTCAGTAGTGCTTTCCCATGTAAGGTCAGGATTGGCGATCTGTGTTTGCAGATAACCCTGAACCGGTACACCGTTAAAGCTATAGCCAACAAGGTTCAACGTAGGGAAGTAACTATAAAGGGCAACGGCCTGGTTGCCTGTTCTTCCCCATGAACCCCTGATCTTGAATTCATTTACAGCATGGCTGATGGGTTCCCAGAAATCCTCCTGTGAAATGCGCCAGCCGGCAGAGAAAGACGGGAAGAAACTATATTGGTTATTACCTGTGAAACGTGATGAGCCATCAAAACGCCCATTGGCTTCGAAAAGATATTTATCCTGGAAATTATAATTGAAACGTCCAAAATAAGAACGCAGGCCCCATTGCGCATCGCCGCCATCATTGTTCTTGGTAGCATCATCGGCGCCCTGGCCCATGGACTGAACATCATTATTATAAAAATTCTGACGGAAAGCACTAAGCGAATTACTGGTGAACTGGATCTGTGAATATCCGGCCAGGAACTTCAATTCATGATCGCCAATTGAAGTAATATAATCAAGAAGGTTGTTCAGTGTGAACTCGCGGTTGTTATTTCTTGACTCCGTGAGGCTGTTATTGACATTTCTCTTTTTAACCAGCGTTGAATCGCGGGTTTCCCAGGTATTCTGGTACAGCTTACCGGCGAATGTAGTGGAACGCGTTGCAAACTGGGTGGTGAACTTCAGTCCTTTCATGATCTCCCAGGTTCCCTTTACATTTCCAATGATAAAGTCTGATGACTGCCGGTTGTAGCCGCCCTTGTCAATCAGCAGCAGCGGATTGTTGCCCTGCCTGCCGCCACCATAATCACCATTGGGATAACGGGGAACAGCCCAGATAG
Source organism: uncultured Chitinophagales bacterium (assembly GCA_946886475.1). The sequence goes on from CAMPIQ010000058.1 coordinate 18,774, forward strand.
AATTCTGGGTCATGAACTGGAAAATACTTGTCATTCCATAGGGATTGAGATTGCGTTCATAACGGTAATCTACATCCGCAGATATATTGATCCTGTCAGAAACTTTGAAATCGGTATTCACACGTGCTTCATTGAGTTTGGAGCTTGTGTTGTTAATGATGCCCTGCTGATCCATATAACGAAGGCTCATCCTTCCCCGGAAGTTTTCATTACCACCGCTGATAGAAACCGAATGGTTCATTTGCGGCGCGGTTTGAAAAGCATTGCTATACCAGTCGAAAGGAACCGGGTAATGCAGTGGATCGGAGGCATTGCCTGCAACATAGGCATCTATATCCTGGTCCCGGTATGGTGCCGGCGGATTGGAGCCAACATTTTTGTAGGCTGCATTCTGCAGGCGCAGGTAACTTTCAAGATCCAGCGCCTCGGGGTTACTTACAGATTTCTGGATGGCGTAATAACCATTATAACCCACCACCGTTTTTCCTGCTTTGGCCCTTTTTGTAGTGATCAGGATAACACCATTTGATGCCCTGGATCCATAGATGGCAGTGGAGGAAGCATCTTTGAGCACGGAGATGGATTCCACATCGTCCGGGTTGATATTACTGAATGGTTGTTCAATGCCATCGATAAGCACCAGCGGGGAAACTGACGCGCCTGAAAGGTCTTCGGAAGTAAATAATGTATTTACACCACGCAACACCATCGGCGTATTGGATGAACCGGGGGCGCCACCTTTATCAAGAATGGTAAGTCCGGGTAATTTACCCTGTAATGCCTGTTCGATACCTGAAACCGGACGCCTGGTAAGCTCCTTACCGGAGATCTCACTAACGGCGCTGGTCATACTAACTTTCTTTTGTGTTCCGTAACCTACAACCACCACATCGGTGAGGCGGTTATCGGAAGGAAGCAGGGTGACATCGAACCTGGTTTTATCTGCCCTGAACTCCTGAGGATCGTAACCCACATAGGAGAATACCAGCACTGAATTTTTATCCGGCACCGTCAGTGTAAAAGATCCCGCATCATCAGTAGAAGTACCTGCGGTCCCTCCTTTGATGCTCACACTTACACCTCTCATTGCCTGACCCTTTTCATTTTTTACCTGGCCGGTTACCAGGATGCCGGTTTGCGCGAAAGAAATAAAGGAAATGCTCATCAGGAGCAACAATCCGGCAAAAGCAGTTGTAAACTTTTTCATACAGCAATTGTTTTTAATTAGCAATCGAGATTACAGAGTAGTAGCGGCCAGTTTGCTGGCAATTAGTTCGGTTCTATAGGGAATGGATGATTGCGCGCCTAAGCGGGTTACTGAAATAGCAGCCGCTTCACAGGCAAAGTCCACGGCTTCTTCCAGGCTCTTGCCTTCCGAAACCGCTACTGCAATCGCTCCGTTAAATACATCGCCTGCAGCTGTTGTATCCACCGTTTGCACCTTACGCGCCTCAACGGTTGAGCATTCACCGGATTTACATATCACTGCTCCGAGCGCACCCATTGTAACCACAACATTTTTAGCTCCCTTGGAACAAATAACCTGCGCGGCTTTCCTGGCGGTTTCCATGTCGGTAACTTCAATTCCGGAGATCATGGAAGCTTCCATTTTATTTGGAGTAAGGATATAAACACATTCAAGAAGTTCCTGGCTGAGTGTATTGGCTGGCGCCGGGTTAAGAATAACCTTAACGCCCTTGCGGCTGGCGTATTTCACCACATAATTCACAGTGTCCATCGGGATCTCCAGTTGCACCAGCAGGATACCCGCTCCGGCAATCTGGGCCAGGGCACCTTCCATATCTTTACTGAGGAGGTTGGCATTTGCACCTGAGGCCACTACTATGCTGTTTTCACCGGCATCGTCAACCGTAATGAGCGCCACACCGGAAGGAAGGTCTTCATCAGAGAGGATGTGCCTGATGTCAATACCTTCATCACTAAATAGTTGAGAGAATTGTTTACCAAAAACATCATTACCCATTTTAGAGATAAAAAGCACTTCACCACCAAGCCTGGCTATTGCTACAGCCTGGTTAGCGCCCTTACCTCCGGGGTTCATGAAAAAAGATCCGGAAAGAACGGTTTCCCCGGGTACAGGAATATGATCAGTCTTCACTACCATATCCATATTAGAGCTTCCGACAACTACAATTTTTTTATTTTCCATAAGCAAGTTTTAATCGTTGTTCTCAAAAATAGAGAAGTGCAAACCCGGCAACCAACACAGTTTTTATATTTTATGTGAATCCCAAAAACTGAGCGGCAGGCTTTAAATTTATGTAGTTATTTGATAAATAAGC
>CAMPIQ010000059.1 GCA_946886475.1 uncultured Chitinophagales bacterium
ACTATATATTATTATATGCATAACGAAATGTTGATAGCGAAAAATGAACTGGAAGAAAAAGGTTTTTTGGATATGGATATAGATCCTGCTCTTGACCTCTTTGCCGAAATTGAAAGACTGAAGGAAGAAAAGAACGCCATCATCCTCGCGCACCTCTATCAGGAACCCGATATACAGGACATTGCGGATTATATTGGCGACTCCCTGGGCTTGGCCCAGCAGGCTGCTAAGACCAATGCTGACATGATCGTATTCGCCGGGGTACATTTCATGGCAGAGGGAGCAAAGATCCTTAATCCGTCTAAAAAGGTGGTTATACCCGATTTAAAGGCCGGCTGTTCTTTAAGTGAATCATGTCCTCCTCCATTATTTAAAAAATTCAGGGAACAGCACCCCGATCATATCGTGATTTCTTATATCAATTGCAGCGCAGGTATCAAAGCCCTGAGTGATATCATTTGCACCAGTTCCAATGCCAGGGCTATTGTGGAAAGCCTCCCCCGAGACCAGAAGATCATCTTTGCACCCGACAAAAACCTGGGAGCCTGGGTTAGTAAGATAACAGGCAGGGATATGTTGTTGTGGAATGGTGCCTGCATGGTGCATGAAATATTCAGTCTTGAAAAAATAACAAGGCTTAAGGTCCGTCATCCGGAAGCTAAGCTTATTGCCCACCCCGAATGTGAGGAACCGGTACTGAGGATCGCTGATTTTATAGGTTCAACCACACAGTTGCTTGCCTATACAAGAAATACACCTCACAAGGAGTTTATAGTGGCTACTGAAGCAGGTATTTTACACCAGATGGTGAAACAGGCTCCGGATAAAACTTTTATACCCGCACCTCCCGACAACTCCTGCGCCTGTAACGACTGTCCTCACATGAAAAGAAATACGCTTGAAAAAGTTTACCTGTGCATGGAATATGAACATCCGGAGATACTGATGGATGAAGATTTGAGGAAACAGGCAAAGAAGTCCCTGGACAGAATGCTGGAGATCAGTGCCAGCCTGGGATTGTAAGTTCATTGCCGGCTTTTAACCTTGAGTCATGCCCTCTGGCCGGCTCACTCCATTCAATAAAATTATAAATGTCCTGCATGCTAACCTGGTTGGGGGTGCCGGCCTGATAAAACATCAAAAGCTCTAAATCCGTGAAGCTTCGTAACTTGAAAACAAACCAGACAACTTGCCATTATTCCGTAAATATTTTGAACCGGTTGCCTGGATAGTTGCGCTGGTTATTTTATACCAGCCGGGGGTGATTGCCGGCCGCTTTACGGTTTGTGTCTTTCATTTTTTTGGATTTGAATCCTGTCCGGGTTGCGGACTCGGACTTTCCATTTATCATGCACTTCACCTTGATGTTGAAAATTCAATTAAGGAACACATTCTGGGTATTCCCGTGATGTTTGCACTGCTCACCGTGATCATAAAAAAAATTCTTCCACCAAATAAATCAAGCCAGCATTTATGAACCAGCAACAAATGTTTATGATGATGCCGAACCTGCAACCAGAAGAACTCATGTTCATTCAGGAGATCATGAAGGATATGACAGATGAGGATCAAAAACAATTTCTCATGTATTACCAGGGAAAAAGAAAGGACCAGCAGACCATGCTCATATTAACACTTATTGGTTTTTTTGGGATTGCCGGTATTCAAAGATTTATGATAGGCGATACCGTTATGGGCATTCTTTATTTTCTGACTATAGGATTTTGTGGTATTGGAACCATCATTGATGCCATCAATATCAGGAAAATGACAATAGACTATAACCAGAAGCAGGCCATAGAAGCAGCACATATGGTTAAGATGATGAAGGGCAGGTTTTAGCCTAAAGTTCAAAGGCAGAGGCCAATGGCTATTAGCATGTATTTTTGCCCTTCATGCTGATCAAACATCTTCGCGATCATTCAATAGAAAGACCGCTTCAATATTTCCTTGCATTCCTTTGCCTGCTTGTTTATGCAGGTTCGCTTTTTTTCCCGTTGGCCGATAAGGATGCCGGTCATCATGCCAATATAGCCTTGTATATGTATGAACATGATACATGGGTACATTTGGTTGACCGGGGAAAGGATTATCTGGATAAGCCCCATTTCTTATTCTGGTCTTCACTGGTTAGCTTCAAACTATTTGGTGTCAATACATTTGCCCATCGTTTTCCTGCAGTGATCTTTGCACTGGTTTCTTTGTACAGCACTTATAAATTAACAAGACATCTTTCCGGAAAAACAATGGCCAAACTGGCGCTGGCCATGTTGGCTACGGCCCAGGCTTTTGTTTTTTCCATTAATGATGCAAGAATGGAAACACCACTAACTGCGGGTATTATTTTCGGTTTGTGGCAGCTGATAGTTTATATCAACAATAGAAAATTCATCAACATAATCCTGGCGGCACTTGGCGCCTCCGTAGCTTTTGCAACAAAGGGATGGATCGGGCCAATTGTGATGTTTATCCCTGCATTTTTTTATATTCTCCTGAATAAGAAATGGAATGTTTTTGCTTCATTAAAAACCTGGTCTTTCATTCTTTTTTTCTTTTTATTTATTTCTCCGGTATTGTATGCTTACTATATCCAGTTTGATCTGCACCCGGAAAAAATTATACGCGGAAAGAGCGGAAGGTCCGGAATACATTTTATTTTATGGGACCAGCTTTTTGAACGTTCTGCCGGTTTTGACCAGGGAAAGAAAGGGAGAAACAGTGATTACTTCTTTTTGTACCATACTTTTCTATGGGCATTTTTTCCATGGTGCCTGTTTGCCTGTTTAGCGGTTGCTTTTTGGTTCAAAAGAATGCTGGTTAAGAAAAAATGGAGACATCCGGTAAATTTTGCGGTGCTGGCTTTTGCTTTTATTTTATTCTCCATTTCGTTTTCCAATTTTAAAATGCCTCATTACATCATCATGTTATTGCCACTGGCCGCCATCTTTACAGCACCTTACCTGGCGTTAATATCATCCTATAAACGGTCATTGAAATGGGCTTACCCTGTTCAGATATTTTTTGCAATCTTAGTTATTTTGGCTACCCTGCTTATGAACTATTATTTTTTTCCGCCACGAAATCTATTTGTATGGACTGCAGGTTCAGCGCTGATCATTGCATTATTGTTTCTGATAGTAAAAAAGCATAAAGTCAAAGGATCACAACTGGTTTATATCAGCATTTCAATTTCACTTGTTTTCAATTTCTTTATGAACTATAATTTCTTTCCTTCATTATTTAGTTATCAGGGTGGTAACCAGCTGGCACGGATAATTGAAGATGAGAATATGGATATAAGCCATAACAAAATTATGGTGTTGGAACACAATGCGCATAGCTTTGAGTTTTACAGAAAACACATCTATCCTGTTATTGACCAGCAAACGGTTGTGAATAAATTTGACAGCCTGTCAGAAAAATATTTTCTGATGAACCAATATCACGCAAACCATTTCCGTGAACAGGGTTTTATTGTTGAAGATGTGGCTACCCATGCTGATCATAACGTTACCACCATCACATTAAAATTTCTGAATCCGGAAACAAGGCAGGTTAGAGACAGTTTGATTCTGGCAAGGCTGAGCAGGCCCTGATTACAGTTAAATCAATGAAGGAATCATCCACCATAAAAGATCCGGGCAGGCTGTTGTTGTTTTTTATCATAGCCTGGCTTGCCATTAATTTTATTCAGGCAGCATTTACCATGCTTGACGGCGACGAAGCCTACTACTGGATATATTCCAGAGTACTGGCATGGGGATATTTCGATCATCCTCCTATGGTTGCACTGTCCGTACGGTTGGGTGAGAGTTTCGGACATGGAAATATTTTTACGAGGCTTGGAACGGTTATGTTTTCTGCCGCTACAATTTATTTTGGATTTAAAGCCATACCGGAATATTTAAGAGAAGTAAGGTTTTATATTCTTGCTTTTGCTTCTGTTGTTCTGTTTCATGTGTATAGCTTTATCGTTACGCCTGATTCATCTTTGTTATTTTTTGTGGTATTGTTTTTCTATGCTTACAGGCTTTTCCTTATCAACAGTAACCTGATCCATACCGTTTTTTTGGCACTGGGTATACTGGGATTGTTATACAGCAAATACCATGGGATATTACCAGTGTTTTTTGTTTTCCTGTCCAACCCGCGCCTGGTCTTAAAACCTGCGTCATGGATGGTTGTTGTTTTAGTTCTGCTTGGTTTTCTGCCCCATTTAGTGTGGCAATGGAATCACGACTGGCCAACATTCAGGTATCATCTTTCGGAAAGAATTGGTTCCGGTTACCGGATTGATAAAACCACCAGTTATTTACTGGGACAATTATTTATCTGGGGGCCATTAACAACGATCCCTGCGCTTTTTCACTTCTTTAAAAAGCGTAAAACAGACCTGTATCTGCGGGCACACTATTTTAATTTTTTCGGGATCCTGGGTTTCTTTTTTCTGAATTCATTCAGAAGTACCATAGAACCACACTGGACACTTGCGGCTGGCATTTCCTTTCTGGTGTTATTTCATCTTGCATGGAAAGATGCCTCAGCGCGGTTTCGTGGCATCATGACGCGATTACTTGTTGCGAACGTAATACTGTTGATTATTGCAAGGGTTTTATTTGTTGTGCCCGATTCACCATTGAAGAAGGTGCTTGCTTTTAAAACACAAATGTTTGGAAAAGGACTGGCAGACAGTGTACATAAATATGCTGACGGCCTTCCTGTGGTATTTCAGGATTCCTATACCTATCCATCACTGTACAGTTATTACTTTCCGGGGGTAAAGACCACCGGCTATAGTACAATATATTCCAGGAAAAATCAGTTCGATCTGTCTGGTGACGAAGCGCTCCTGAATAACAAAAAGGTGTATATAGCTTCTCATTCAAGAAAAACCACGGAGGACATAGAAGTAAATAATCCACATACTGTTATTTATCTCCATTTAATGGACAGTTTTGTATCTACAAACGGTTTAAAGATCACGTGGAAAGATGCAATGGACACGGGTGAAGCAGGCCTGTCTCAGCCAACTTTAATTGATCTCACTAATTCGGGAACTCAATATCTGCAAACAAAGAATTTAAGTATTTCCTACGCTTTTATAAAATCAAGAAAAGAGATCAACGCGGGCGCCTTAACAGAAATCCCGGGCGGCATCCTGGCTCCGGGTGCGGGAGTTAAAGTTCCGCTGGTTTTGCAGTTTCCCGTTACGCCTGGAGAATACAAACTTGTTTTTTCAATTGTTCAGCCTTCGCTCGCAGGAACAATGGCCAGTAATTTTCATACTATTCATGTTAAGTAGTTCAGGCCTCGGTTAACTGCTAATGGCCTATGGGGCTTATGATGCTAAACACAAATTCAGAAGCTATCCCTGTTCTCCGGATAAAGGATAATCAGGAAAAATAAAAGTGCGGCTCCGCATTCAAGAAGTTCCGGATTCTTTTCGTGAGGTAACAAAACTGTAATGCCGGATACAATTACAAAACCAATGATCTGGTACAGCCTTGGTACCGGGATGCCACTTTTATCTACTAATATTTTTATACCCCTTTTTTTATGATAGAGTATGGGAAGAAGTATAAGGTAGATAATAAGAGCTGATCCCAAAACGGTTGTGAAGATCAGCTTATTGATCTTTACACCATTCACTACCAGGTTGTGAAGATTTGTCTCACCCTGAGCGTTGTTTTTTTGAAAATAGTCTGAGCTTTCAATTTCAAGGATTCTTTGTCCCCAGGAGATTTCTTCACCCGCTGCAATAAAGAGTAACAATCCCAATGCAAAATTCACTGTAAGGAACCACCAGCCTTTTTTATTGAATAAAGTAAAGAACCGGGCAAAACAAATAACAGAGCCCAGTAACAAACCCGAAACCGTGAGCCATTCTACCAGGCTGTCTTCTTTAACAAACCATTCAAATGAGCTGAGGTCTGTATAGAAAAGGGTGAACCCCGTTACAAGAACAAGGAGCACAATTATCAGAATTATTTTTTCCGGAAAGTTTAAACGTTGAAAAATCATAAAGGATGATCTGAACGCAAATTAACTAAGACTTATTCAAGTCCAGTATCAATCTCTTTACCTTTTCGGATATCAGGTCCCTTACTTCTCTGAATGCTTCCTTTTCCATATCTCTGGGGTCGGGTATGTTCCAGTCTATAAATTGTTTTGCAGGCATCCAGGGACAGGCATCACCACAACCCATAGTTACTACCACATCAAAAGGGGCATTTGATTTTATTTCATCTAAAGATTTAGATTGATGGCCGGAAAGGTCATAACCAATTTCCTTCATCGATTCAATGGCCTTTGGGTTGATCCTGCCCGAAGGTTTTGATCCTGCACTGAAGGCTTCTACTTCATTTCCACCATGAATAGCGGCAAAGGCCTGGCTCATCTGGCTGCGGTTACTGTTTTCAACACAAACAAAAAGTAACTTTTTTTTCATTGTAGCTGTTTTTTCATAACGGTTGCTGAAGAAGGACAAACTGATGCAAATTCGGTTGTTTGTCTGATAAAATCAGGAACCGCCTGGCGATCTGTTTGATTGTATCCTCTTTTAGCAAAAAATCCGGCAGCTGTTGTTGTTAACAGGTAAATATGTTGTATACCCTGCTTTTGTAAATAGTCTTCAATGAAATTTACGAGTTGAATTCCCAGACCAAGGTTTCGTTTATCTTCCGACACACTCAGGCTCCTTAGCAAGGCATCATTATAATTGTATTCTGCAGCTATGGTTCCGGCTATTTCACCTTCGTCTTCCAATACAAATAACTGGGTTCCGGAATGGAGGTCGGCTGTGGGCAGTTTATTTTTTTCGAGCAGGGATATTGCGTTATAATAATCTTCTTGCGATGCGGGATAGATATTCATGAAAAAGAATTTAAGGGCTCCACCGGAGCCCTGATGATTAACAACAACCTGTGTCTGTTATGCAGCATTCACTTCCAGGAGTGCAGCAGGAGGGGTCGTTTTGATTTGTTTGCATATTATTTGATTTAAAGGTGACTAATTAACAGCAACCTGAACCAGGTTCACAGCATGGCTTTTCAGCATATACCGTAATGCTGTAAATACCAGGATCTGTTTTTTTCATTTCATCCAACTCCTCCGCATTTAAAAACTGGAGAAGTATATCATCAGGAATAATGATCTTTTTTTCTTTGAGCAGACTGATATTTACAAATCCAGCCTGGTGAATGATGGACAGGTATTCATCTTTGGGAATAGCGCCCGAAACACATCCGGCATACATTTCAGCCGCCTTTTTTAGTTTTTCAGGTAGCTGGCCATTCAGTACGATATCCGAAATTGAAAAATGTCCCTTTTGTTTCAGTACGCGGAAGATCCCGTCAAATACATTTTTTTTATTGGGAACCAGGTTTAATACACAATTACTCAAAACCACATCGGCTTTGTTTGCACCCACCGGGATATTTTCAATATCTCCCTGGCGGAATTCAATGTTATTAAACCCAAGTTTGTCAACATTTGTTCTTGCTCTTTCTATCATGGCCTCGCTAAAATCAATGCCAATTACCTTACCTTTTTCTCCTGTATACCTTCTCGCAACAAATGCATCGTTTCCGGCCCCGCTACCAAGATCTATTACGGTATCGCCTTCTTTTATCCTGGCATATTGTGTGGGAATTCCGCAGCCCAGACCCAGATCTGCATCGGGATTGTAGCCTTCCAGCGTGGTGTAGTCATCAGCCATAATTGTATAGTTCCCGTCGGTTCCGCAGCTGGCGGTGGCGCCGCAACAGGAAGTAAGGTTCTGTTCAATGGTTTGAGATGCGATCTGGCTGTATTTTTCTTTTACAAGCTCTTTCAATTCATTTTCCTGGTTCATGATTTATATTTTATGGTTTAACAGCAGGCCTTTTCATTTTTGGTTCTAAGGTTTAAGAACAGGCTGCCAATATCATTACTGAATTTTTCAAAGGCTTTCCAGTTAATACAATAGCAGGACCGCGGCCCATCAATGGTTCCTTCAATGAGTCCTGCGTTTTTTAATTCTTTAAGATGTTGGGATATGGTTGATTGAGCCAGCGGTAACAATTCAACGATGTCGCCACAGATACATTCATTTTTTTCTGCGAGCACTTTAAGAATGGCGATCCTTGCAGGGTGGCTAATGGCCTTGGCAAATTCTGCCAGCTCCTGTTCTTTTTTTCCAAACGCTTCTTTTTTGTGAAATGCCATAGTCTTTAATCTTATATCGCAAATATACGATTAAAGAATTCAGACATCCAAATATTATTTTAAAAATATTTTATCAGAGCTTTAAAAGTCTGTCAGCGGCGGCCTGCAGCGTTTCTTCCTTTTTAGCAAAACAAAATCGCAATACCTGATTATTTATTGGTTTCGAATAAAACGCAGATACCGGGATGGTGGCTACTCCAAATTCCGTGGTAAGTCTGGATGCGAATTCCATTTCGGGCTCATTGCTTATATTTTGATAGGAGTATACCTGGAAATAACTTCCATGTGTAGGCAGGGGCTGAAGTTTAGTCCGGGATAAAAGGTGCTGGAAATGATCTCTCTTTTTCTGCAGAAAGTTTCCGAGCATCAAATATTCCTCTTTTTTATGTAGATATTTTGATAGTGCAACCTGCTTTGGCGTATCGCATGTGAAACAATTGAACTGGTGGATCTTCCTGTATTCTTTCATCAGGTATTCCGATGAAATGCAATAGCCTGTTTTCCATCCGGTACAGTGATAAACTTTGCCAAATGAAAAACATACGAAACTTCTGTTCAGCAGGTCGGGGTATTTTAAAATGCTTTCATGTTCTTTCCCATCAAAGATCAGGTGTTCATATACTTCGTCGCTGATGATAATGATACCGGTATCCTTAACAATTGATCTTAATTGTTCAATATCGTTTTTGCTTAGCACACTACCCGTTGGGTTGTGCGGCGAATTGATCATGATGGCCCTGGTCTTGTCGGATAGTTTTGATTTTACTTCGTTCCAGTTAATTGAATAATCCGGAAAAGCTAACTGAATGGTAACGGCCTTTGCCCTGTTCATTTCAATGGCAGGAACATAACTATCATAGGCCGGTTCAAAAACAATGACCTCATCTCCGGGTTGAAGAATGGTGGTCAATGCGGTATATAAAGCATACGTTCCGCCTGGTGTTATGGTAATTTGACTTTCAGGATGAATATGACAACCATAAAGACCGGCAGCTTTTTCTGCAATGGCCTCCCTTAATGGGATATATCCATTCATATGCGTATACTGGTTATGTCCCTCTTTCATAGCTTCATTTACCAGGGCCACCAGTTCTTCGCTCATTGGGAAATCAGGAAAGCCCTGTCCAAGGTTGATGGCATTGTGCTGAACGGCAAGTGCGCTCATTACTGTAAAGATGGTAGTACCTGCATTGGGTAATTTTGAATGGATCTGTGGTTGCAAAACAAGTGATTTAAAGTAACGAAAATAAGAAGGCTTCTGTTTGAGATCGCAACTGAAGCAGGCTAACCAATGATTGCAGTTGCTTCTATTTCTATGAGGTAACCGGGTTCTATCAGGGCGCTTACTTCAACCATGGTATTGCATGGTTTAATGTCTTTGAAGAATTCACTGTGCGCCCTTCCATACTCCTGCCATCTTGAAATATCGGTTACGTACATTCGAACCCGCACAACATCTTTCATGGCCGCTCCTGCTCTTTTCAAAACGGCTTCAATTTTCTGGTAAATGAATTTCGTCTGGGCATATGCATCTTCAGCGCCTACAACCTTACCATCGTCATCCGAAGCCACGGTTCCTGTTACTTCTATGAGGTTACCAATTTTTACAGCACGGCTGTATCCCACTATGTCTTCCCATTTTGATCCTGAACTATAATTAATTCTGTCCAACATGTTTGAATGCTATATTTTCTGTTTTGATCAAAGATTCACAGTGAAAACGCAAGAGCACCTGCGCCAGTGTTATCACATCTTTCTGGCAATATTCTACTATGCGGTCAAGGTTGTTTTCTGTCCAGTACACCGAATTTACCATGCTGCCGTCAATATCATCCTTGGGCGAGGGAATGCCCAGAACCTTAGCCAGTAATTTTAAAGAAGTATAATTTTTGTAATCGCCGAATTTCCAGAGTTCCATAGTATCAAGGTGGCGGACCTCCCATGGTTTTCGTCCTGCAATTTTTAGAATTTCAGGAATTTCAATTCCATTAATGATCATCCGGCGGCAGATGTAAGGGTAATCAAATTCTTTTCCATTATGTGCGCATAAAAACTTTTCGGTCTGGCCGCTCCACTGTTTAAGCATTGATGCAAAATCTGTGAGCAATCTTTTTTCCTCATGTCCGCAGTAAGATTTTATAATAAGTTTCCGGCTTTCTCCATCACCCTGCAAATACCCACAGGAAATGCAAATGATCTTTCCGAATTCAGCATAGATACTTGCTCTGGGATAGGATGATTCGCTGGTTTCCTCTTCCCTGTTGCGGTTGATGATACCAGCCTTCGTATCCCACAACTCTTTCCAGTCGTCGGGCAGATGATTATAAGTTTCATATTGAGAAACTGTTTCTATGTCGAGGAAAAGAATATTGTTGAAAATCATATTGCGAATAATGAATAGTGAATGAAGACGTGTTATTTCATTGAACCATTTAAGAAATTAAGGAATGCGATCAGTGGAAAAGCGGGTACTGAACATTTTTTGAAACCGGGAAGTCTTTATTCTGATATGGTCCGGCTTCAGAAGCATAAATCTGTATTAAAATCTTTATTTCCGTAAACCGGGTAATACACCCGGCATTAATCACTGCTCACAAAAACCTGTCCCCCTTATTCCGTTTAACTTCTGCTACGTATTCCTTGATATCCTGTTCTTTTTCTTTATGGCAGATCAGCAAAACATCCTTTGTGTCTACAACAATATAATCATCCAGGCCCTGTAAAACAACGAGTTTATCGTCGGGTACGTGAACCACACATTTATTAGCATCAAACACTATCACGTTGTTGCCGGCAACTGCATTATCCAGATAATCCTTATCCATGTTTTCCCAGGCGCTGTTCCAGGTTCCAAGGTCGCTCCACCCAAATGAGGCGGGTATCACATATACATTATCTGCCTTTTCCATCATTCCGAAATCAATGGAGATATTACTGCATTGGGGGTAAATGGAGTCAATAGCTTCTTTTTCTCCATCCGTATTCAATTTGTCCTTTTCTGAAACAAAGAGATCATATATTTCGGGCAAATGTTTTTGCAGGCCTTCCAGTCCACGGTTGATCTGCCATACAAAAATTCCTGAGTTCCACAGAAAGTCGCCACTGGAAATAAAGGTTCTTGCCAGGTCTTTATTAGGCTTTTCGGTGAAGGTTTTTACCTTATATACGGAAGGAATGGCTTCCATACTTTCATGCTGAATATAACCATAACCAGTGTTGGCATAAGTTGGGGTAATGCCAATGGTGATCAGCGCGTTGAAATGATTTACAAAGTCAAGTGCATCCTTGCATACTTCCAGAAACCTGTCCTCATTCAAAATGAGATGGTCGGCCGGAGCAACCACCAGCGACGCTTTGGGATTGATCTGCTGGAGCTTGAAAGAGATATAAGCAATGCAGGGTGCCGTGTTTTTCCTGAAGGGTTCACCAAGAATATTTTCAACCGGCAATTTGGGCAACTGTTGTTTTGTAATGTTCAGGTATTCATTAGCGGTGATGACATAAATATTTTCAACCGGCACCAGCCTGGCAAACCTTTCAAATGTTTGCTGGATCAATGACTGGCCCGTTCCTAATATATCCAGAAATTGTTTTGGATAATTCACCCTGCTCAACGGCCAGAACCTGCTGCCAATGCCCCCGGCCATAATTGCTACATAAGTATTCCTGTTGGTTTCATTTTGTTCTTTCATTTCTACTTTCAATTACTGGAATTATTAGCACGAATTACACGAATTTGAAGCATATTCAAAGGGCTTTTTCTCTTTTAGTATGTTTTAATTCCCCTTTTTTAATGAATTCTTTTTACCCGGGTTCAAAATATGATGATTTGCGGGATTGGAGTTATTTATTCAAATCAATCCTTCCTTTACCAGATCATGCAAATGAAGTATGCCCAGGTAACTGTCTTTTTCTATTACCACAAGCTGGGTGATGGAATGTGTTCTCATAATATCCAATGCATTTACCGCCATTTCTGAAGGGTCGATCTGTTTGGGATCCGGGGTCATGATATCCCGCGCAGTAATATTCCTGATGTCATCTGTTTTTTCCAGCATCCGTCTCAGGTCTCCGTCGGTTATGATGCCCACTAGTTTACCATCAGCCCCCGTTACCCCGGTAACACCCAGCCGCTTTCTCGTCATTTCCATGATCACTTCTTTTACCTGTGCTTCTGTTTTTACTTCTGGTTTCTCGTGTTCAATATAGAGGTCTTTCACTCTTAAATAAAGCTTCTTCCCCAATGCACCACCAGGATGAACTTTTGCAAAATCAGAAACATTGAACCCTTTTTTTTCCATCAGGCATACGGCCAGCGCATCGCCCATCACCATTTGGGCCGTGGTGCTGGTAGTAGGAGCGAGGTTGTTGGGACAGGCTTCCTGGTTTACGGTGGTATTGAATATAAAATCAGATTTCTTTGCGAGGAAGGAGTTCATATTGCCGCAGATAGAGAACAGGGTATTTCCAAAACTCTTTATCAGTGGAACAAGCACCTTGATCTCCGGACTTTCACCACTTTTACTGATAATGATCACTGCATCATCCTGTTGAACCATGCCCAGGTCACCATGGATGGCATCTGCAGCGTGTAAAAAAATGGCAGGGGAACCGGTAGAGTTCAGGGTGGCTACTATTTTCTGGGCAATAATGGCGCTCTTGCCTATTCCACTGATCACGATCCTTCCTTTACAGCAGGCCAGGCAGTCAATGGCTTTTTCAAATTGATCGTTCAGGCCGGAGGCTAAATTTTGAATGGCTTCCGCCTCCATATTAATGGTTCGTAAGGCCGTTTCGGTTATAGTGGCTTTTATTTTCAAGGCCTCAAAATTAGAGTTTTGCTTTCTATTATCAGGTTTTCGCGGAACATCCTGAAAATGCAAATCAGAAATAAATTTACTGTTGTAAAATAGTTGTCATTCTAACTAATTTAACTTTTAAATCCGCAGTTTGATTGCTAAATTCGTTTTCCTTTTTGAGCTACGGCCTTCGAACGGCTGTGCCACCCACCACTTTTTTTTAGACCTGTCTAAGAAATTGGTCAAAAGCTATCTCCGTTCAAAGCTGTGTTCATAAAGTAATCCCTTTTATAAAGCTTATCGTAGCTCAAAATATTCAAAAATGCCTAGTGTAAGAAAAACCCCCGCCAGGAAAACAAAAGGCGGATCTGCATCAGCCATAGATCTAAAATCTGCTCTCAAAGAACATTTCGGTTTCAAGGATTTCAAAGGACAACAGGAGGAAATTATTCATACCCTGCTTTCAGGCAGGGATACCTTTGTGATCATGCCAACGGGCGGTGGTAAAAGTCTTTGCTACCAGCTTCCGGCCATGATACTTCCTGGCGTAGCCATAATTGTAAGTCCGCTGATTGCGCTCATGAAAAACCAGGTTGACCTGGTGAGGGGCTATAACAGTAATGATGATGTGGCGCACTTTCTCAACTCAACCCTTACGAAAAAAGAAATAAAAGTTGTACATGACGACCTGAAGTCGGGACGTACAAAAATGTTGTATGTGGCGCCCGAAACACTGACCAAACAGGATAACCTTGATTTCTTCAGCGACCTGCAGGTTTCATTTTTTGCAGTGGACGAAGCGCATTGTATCTCAGAATGGGGACATGACTTCCGTCCTGAATACCGTCGTTTACGGGATATGATGGACCAGATCAATGAGGCTGTTCCGGTAATTGCGCTCACTGCAACCGCAACGCCAAAAGTTCAGAGTGATATATTAAAAAACCTTGGCCTTCGCGACCCCCGGATATATATTTCATCCTTCAACCGCGAAAATCTCTATTATGAGATCCAGCCAAAGATGAAAAAAGATGACACCATCAGGAACATGGTGAAATTCATTGTGCAGAACAAGGGTAAGAGCGGGATCATTTATACGCTGAACCGTAAAACAACAGAGGAACTGGCCGATATACTTGTAGCCAACGGGGTTAAAGCCGTAGCCTACCATGCCGGCCTTGATTCAAAGCTCAGATCGGACCGACAGGATAAATTTCTGAATGAAGATGTTCAGGTAATTGTGGCCACCATCGCATTTGGTATGGGAATAGACAAACCCGATATCAGGTTTGTGATTCATTATAATATTCCTAAATCAATTGAAAATTATTACCAGGAAACAGGCCGTGCCGGCCGGGATGGAATGGAAGGAAAGTGCATATTGTATTATTCACATAAGGATGTGTCCAAGCTCGAACACCTGATGCGCGACAAGCCATTAAGTGAAAGAGAAGTGGGGGCACAATTGATCAATGAATCTGTTGCCTATGCCGAAAGTGGCGTGTGCCGCAGAAAGGTGCTGTTGAGTTATTTTGGGGAAGATTATGGCGACAAGAATTGCGGGAATTGCGATAACTGTAAACACCCTAAAGAAAGAGTTGAAGCAAAAGACGAAGTGTTACAGGCCATAAAAGTGGTGAAAGCGCTTGATGAAAGATTTGCTACAGACTATGTAGTAAGGATCATTACTGGTCACCTTACACCACAGATCAAAATGTTCAGGCACGAAGGACTGGCAGAATTTGGGATTGGAAAATCACAGGGCGATCATTTCTGGAATTCACTTATCCGCCAGATGTTGCTTGAGGGATTGCTGAAAAAAGATATCGAAGAATACGGGGTGCTTAAGTTCACTAAAAAAGGAGAAGAATTTTATAAAAAGCCGAAGTCCTTCAAAATTGTGATGAACAATCAGTTTGAAGAAGCCGACGAAGATGATGATGACAACGCTGAAGCAGCCGCCGCCGCTTCAACAGATGAAAAATTGTTTACCCTTCTGAAGGAACTGCGTCAGAAAGAAGCTAAGAAAAAGAACCTTCCTCCTTTTGTGATCTTTCTTGAATCCTCCCTGCAGGACATGGCCACCATGTATCCCACTACCACGGAAGAGCTGGTGAAATGCCAGGGCGTGAGCAAGGGAAAGGCCATTAAGTATGGCAAACCCTTTATGGATGTGATTGAATCGTATGTGGAAGAAAATAATATTGAGAAGCCGGATGATTTCGTGATGAAAAGTGTGGTGAACAAGAGTGGCAATAAGGTGCACATCATTCAACAGGTGGATAAGAAAATTCCATTGGAGATGATCGCAAAGAATAAGGAATTGCGTCTGGATGCCCTGCTTGAAGAAATGGAAACCATAGCCGCCAGCGGCACCCGTTTAAATCTTGATTATGCTATTGACCAGATGCTTGATGAATATGAACAGGAAGAGATCATTGACTATTTTAAAGGATGTGAAACCTCTTCGCTTGAAGTAGCACAGAGCGAATTATCCGACGGGAATTATAACTGGGAGCAATTGAAGATCATGCGGATCAAGTTTCTGAGTGTTTACGGAAACTAGAGAATAACCAATAAGGAACAGGAATTGTTGATTTTTGAGGCGAGGGTTAAAATGGTAAAGGGCGGACGGAATTAAATTTTTCCAAAACTATCTCCCTGTTTTCCACTTTTTTGCCCCGGTCTCCTTATTTTTGCAGCCCCGAAATAGATGGCGGATTTTAAGCGCGGTTCAACCCCGCTCTCTTTCCCGCTCTCGCTCTGATTATAAGGTGCGGTAGCTCAGTCGGTAGAGCAAAGGACTGAAAATCCTTGTGTCGGCGGTTCGATCCCGCCCCACACCACAAAGAAGCCCTGGTGAAATCCAGGGCTTCTTCGTTTCCATACTTTATCTTTTATATTCTCCACCAGGTGCTAAATCTATACAGGATTTACAAGCAATATTTCAAAGGCTTTTGAACTAAACATCAACGAAAAGCGATCTTTTATTTTTTTCTCAACCGGGTTAGCAACTATTCAACTCATGAAGGAACTATAGTTAGAAACCTGAGCTACCTGAAAAATTAGGGCCGGATAGAAATCCAGCCCGTTATTCCAATATCCTATGAAAAACCGATACAAAACTAAGGAGCATACCAATGCTCCAATACCGTGGGACTACTGAATTTTATAGGTGTTACTACGCATTTTTATCATCTCCCGGACATCATCCGTTGGCCCCGAAAACCAACTTCGCAAGAACCGGGTTTTCCACCGACCTTCATTCCTATAGTTTTGTATTACAATCATCGGCCATGACACCACAGGACAATATCAATTACCATCGCATTGCTGAAGCTATTGGTTACCTGACACAAAACTTTAAACAACAGCCTAACCTGGATGAGGTGGCGGCTAGGGTTCATCTAAGTCCTTTTCATTTTCAACGCCTGTTCACTAGCTGGGCCGGCGTAAGCCCTAAAAAATTTCTGCAGTTCCTCACCATAGAATATGCGAAAAATATTTTGAAGGATAAAAAGTCAACCCTGTCTGATGCCAGTTTCGAAACAGGGCTTACGGGTACTGGCCGGCTGCATGATCTTTTTATAAAAATTGAAGCTATGACGCCTGGAGAATACCGTAACGGCGGCGCATCACTTTCGATCAATTTTAGTTATGCAGCAACACCCTTTGGAAATATATTGATAGCCTCTACAGGAAAGGGTATCTGTTATATAACTTTTTCCGATGATCAGGAAGAGGCATATGAAGGATTAAAAGCCAGTTTTCCCAACGCCCTGTTTAATCAGGTAGCAGATCCTGTACAACAGGATGCGCTTAACTTTTTTAAATACGACCCAACAAAACCTGAACAACTTAAACTTCATTTAAAAGGAACAACGTTCCAATTGAAAGTGTGGGAAGCACTATTGAAAATTCCAGGTGGTGAATTATCAACCTATAAAAACATCGCGGAAAAAATTGATAACCCAAAAGCAGTACGGTCGGTAGGAACGGCCATTGCGCAAAATCCTGTTGCCTTTATCATTCCCTGCCATAGGGTTATTCAGTCGGCAGGCACATTTGGAAAGTATCACTGGGGTTCCATCAGAAAGACTGCCATGATCGGGTGGGAGGCCGCCAAACAATATGCAGGGGCAGAGGTACCTTATTAAAGACAATTTCTTCATTTAGAATATTAACATTGATCATGTAGCGCATTTTTTTGAGCATTCATATAGCCTAATAAATGACCTTGGGATAAATTAATAAATGGCTGATGAATATTTTTTGTGCGGGTAAAATGTATCCGGGTTTGTTTGCGGCATGTGTAAAACTCCATTTTTATCAGGGAAAATTCTACCTGATTTATGAGATTTAAAACAGGATTACCGGCACCGTTAAAGTAATTTTATGGTCTTCTCATGCAACAGATCGACCATAGTAACAAACTCTTTATGCTGGCTTCCGAACTTGTTAATCATACGGGTAAGCATATATTTCTTACGGGGAAAGCGGGAACCGGTAAAACAACATTTCTTAAATACATAAGGAATCATTGCCCAAAGCAAATGGCAGTGGTTGCGCCTACCGGGGTGGCAGCAATTAATGCTGGTGGCGTTACTATCCATTCTTTTTTTCAACTTCCCATATCTCCATTTATACCCGAAGAGAGAAAATTTGAAAAGCGAAATGATGAAGTGGTCAATTCCCATAGTCTGATCAACAGGATGCGATTAACAGCACAAAAGAAACAGGTGCTGCAGGAGTTGGAATTATTGATCATTGATGAGATCAGCATGGTGAGGTGTGATACGCTTGACGCTATTGATGTAGTATTGAGACATGTAAGACATAAATACCACGAAAGGTTTGGTGGGGTACAGGTTTTATTTATCGGCGACATGTTTCAGTTGCCTCCCGTTGTTAAAGAGGCAGAATGGAGTTTATTGTCGCCTTATTATTCAAGTCCTTATTTTTTTGATAGCAGGGTGATGAGGGAAGAACAACCTGTTTATATTGAATTCAATAAGATCTACCGGCAAACAGAAGAAAAGTTTATCAGGGTATTGAATCAGGTAAGGAATAATGAACTGGACCAGGAGGGGTTTGCGTTGTTGAAAGAACGGTATCAGCCATTGTTTAAGGACGAAGAACACGAAGGATATATTATACTAACCACACACAACGAAAAAGCAAAAAATCTGAATGTTCAGCGTCTTGCGAAACTGGAAACCAGGATCTATAATTATACTGCGGAAATTAAAGATGAATTTTTTGAATCATCCTATCCGGCAGATCAGCTCCTGCAATTGAAAGTAGGAGCGCAGGTGATGTTCATTAAAAATGACCCGGATAAAAAATATTTCAATGGCAAGTTGGGAGTGGTTTCTGAACTGACCGATGAAAAGATCCTGGTTCAGTGTAAGGATGATGATTATCCGATAGAAGTGAACAGGGAATCCTGGGAGAACATCAGGTATAAATTAAATCCATCAAGCAGGCAACTTGAAGAAGAGGTACTGGGTTCTTTTGTACAATATCCATTAAGACTGGCCTGGGCTATCACCATTCATAAAAGTCAGGGGCTTACTTTTCCAAAGGCTGTTATCGATGCAGGTTATGCTTTTGCACCCGGACAGGTATATGTGGCATTAAGCCGTTGTACTGGTCTTGAAGGAATGGTTTTAAAAAGTGAGATCAATGCCAGTCGTCTGCTCAATGATAAAAGGATCGTTGAGTTTTCTACCCGGAATGCATCTTCCCTTCAGTTAGAATCAGAACTTAAAAAAGCAAAAAAGCAGTATATGCTTAACACCCTGGTAGGTTTGTTCGATTTCAACAAGCTGAAAAAGGATGTGGATGAAATATTCATGTTTTTTTCAAAGAACATTTCTTCATTTAATAGCGAGGCCCTTGGATGGATTGAGGATCTTTCCAACGGGATAACGGGTGTACAGCAAACAGCAGAAAAATTCTGGCCACAACTGAAGAATTTATTTGAACAGGATATTCAACCTGATCAAAATAACCTATTACAGGAAAGGATCCATGCGGCCTTTCAATATTTTTCGAATCAGTTAGAAAAATTAATCGCCGGCCTTTCTACTTCTCCAGCCATAACCGATAGCCGTATTCATGCAAAGGAATACAATGAGCTGGTCAGTAATTTGTTCAACCGGCTCTCATTACAGAAGTTCCTGATGAATGGACATAACGGATTATTCACTATGGAAAGTTACCATAGCCTCAAGAAGTCTTTTGTTTCTCCGCCTTTCTCAATCAATGCCTATGCAGGTGCGGCCCGGCAGAAAAAAAAGATGGAACACGAAGAGCTTTTCCAACAATTAAAAATGGTACGGGATAAGATCTGCAACAATAGAAACCTACCGGTTTATATGGTTGCAGGTAGTAAGGCACTTGAAGAAATGGCAACCTGTTTTCCACAAAACAAAGCGGAATTAAAACAGATCAATGGTTTTGGAAAAGTGAAGGTGGAAAGTTACGGTTCATTGTTTCTTGATGTGATCAATAAATACTGTGAGATTAACAATATTTCATCCCGTATGGAGGCGCTGATTCCGAAAAGAGAAAAACGGGCGGCAGTTCCAGCAAAATCATCTACCAGGATGGAAAGCTTCAAATTATTTAAGCAGGGTAAATCCATCAGTGAAATTGCATTGGAAAGAAAACTGAGCACTTCAACCATTGAATCACATCTCCATTTTTTTATCAGCACCCGTGAAATAACCCTTGAAGAATTAGTTGATCCTGAAAAAATAGAGTTGATCTCATTCACCCTTGATGAATTAAAAAGTTTAGAAGTTTCTCCAATAAAACAAAAACTAGGCGATGCTGTTAGTTATGGAGATATCCGCGCAGTGATTTCATGGAAGGTGAATGAGCGAATCCCCTCCGGCTCAGATCTTCAATGATTAAATGGTAGATTGTTTATCCTGCGTTCGTTTTAACTGTATAAGGATGTTAAACTATTGTGTCATTAAAGGTTATTACCTGATACATAGAATTCATATAATTATTACCCAATAAGTTAGAGATTTTACTAATTGAGCATATGTAAAAATACCTATAGGGTTATCGTGGAAATCCTTGTAATAATGGTAATCACTTATTATGTTTGCATGGGCTTTTAAGTATTAATCCCTAGAATCTCAAACGTACCTAAAAAACTTTGGTCTGTATTTTTTTGGCCTTTTCCATTCTGGATCCAATAAAATGCCGGCCGGATAATTGATCCGCCATGAAAACGTTTATACAAATCCTGTTTATTGCATTTGGATTTATTTCCACCGTTCATGCTCAAACCTATACGCTAAATTGGGGAAGTTCATTTGCCGGAGGCTGGCCCAATACCGCAACCACCCGCAACGCTGTTAATATTGGGGGCTCGACGGTTAATTGTAATGTGAACATCACAAAATCTGGCGGAGTGTATACTACAGTTCTAGGGCCATACGGAGGTCCTGCAACACCTACTGTTACCTCCAGTACATTTGTGGTAGCGGGTTCTTCAAGTAATATGCAGCTTTCGCTTGATTTTACTACTAATACGCAATACTGTGATATAGTTTTTACTTTCAACCAACCTGTTTTCAATGTAAAGTTCAATTTAGCTGACATTGACAGGCTTCACAATACGCTCGATAATTATTATGATAA